>JAOZPL010000047.1:0-5084 GCA_029932795.1 Candidatus Zixiibacteriota bacterium
GACCGCGTTACCGATCAGGTTCTGAAAAAGCTGGACAAGCAGCGAATGATCCGCGGTTACCACCGGCAGGACATCGTGGGTAACGACCGCCCGACTCTCCTGGATCACAGGCTCAAGATTAATCAGCGCCTGCTTGAGAACCTCGTCGCAATGGGTCGGCTGAAGACGTGGTTCCCCGGTACCGATTCGTGACAGAGCCAGTAAATCGTTGACAATCTGCTGCAACCGAGTGGCTCCTTCTGTGGCGCGGGCAATGAACTCTTTGGCGTCAGCATCATGTTTCACCTTGTAACGCTCCTCCAGCCTCTGCACAAACGCCGCCACCAGCTGCAGAGGCTCCTGAAGGGCCTGCGATGCCGCCCGGGCAAACTGATCCAGGTCGACGTCCGAAGGCACAAGCTCGTCACCTTTTCTTATGAGTGTGCTCGCAAGCAACTGCTCCTTTACCTTCTTCCTGTAGAGTTCAATTGCTACCGCAACCTTTGCCCTAACTACCTCGGGGATAATCGGCTTGACCAGATAGTCCTCCCCGCCCAGGGAATACCCTCGTGCCACCTCCGCCTGTTCAATGCCGGCATCGGTTATGAAAATGATCGGTGTGCACCTCGCTTTTTCACTCTTTTGAATCAGGGCTGCCGTCTCGAATCCATCCATCCCGGGCATCTTCATGTCCAGCAAAATCACGGCATACTCATCCCGCGACAGGCATTTCAGGGCTTCCTGACCGGAATGTGCCTTTACCACGTCGTGGCCCAGATCAGCCAGGGCGGATTGCAGAGCATCGAGATCGACCGGATTATCATCGACCACCAGTATGTTAACTTTTGTCTCGCTCATACGAATCTCTCCCGCTGCCTGGCAGGCTGGCCTTGGGCAATCACCTGCTTTGGATTGCAAAGTTTCACCACGGAACAGCAATCCCGCGGTTCCCTACCCTGCGCTTGATCAATTACTGGGCTGCGACCAGAAATCTCATGTAGTGAGGTAGATTGTCCCAGCACCTGGCTACAGGTTCTGACAACAATCGCAGTACCGCTTCCATTACGTATGAAATGATCAAAGGGTGCAACACAGACCGGTTCCCTCAACTGTACAGCCGCAAATTCACAGGAGGTTCCCGACAACGCGCGGGATGTATTCGTGATGTCGCCCGCCTTATGATGTATCTGACCCGTCTTCTGAAAGAGACAAGAGAACAGAACCGCTAGAGAAAACCTGATGACCCCAACTGAAACAAAGGTGGTGTTTTCATACTTATCGTTTCTCTGCAAGGCTAAAGCCCCCTTTAGCATGCCGACTTCTACAATCCCACCCATCAGGGCAGGGTGCAAAGTCAATGAACTCCTGAAACAGGAACCGGTTCGGAACCGGTTATTCGCCCCTTGTTATGGTAATTATCGGCTAAAATTGTAGTCTGTTTAGCGAGAGCAAAGTAAAGCAGAAACTGCTCCCGTACTGTCAACGAGGGCGAGCATAAGAAATTAGCGGTCAGGAGGAATATACGTACGTATTAGACTGCCGATTTATCCCCACTGGCTGGGGGTATCCGGCCCTTCACAAGGGGGAACCGAGGCGTCAGCCCATTCTACATTAACAGTACGTCCCTCGACTACCTTTGTCCGTGGTAGTTCCTCGTCGCAGGACTTCCCGTTGCGTTTGACTATCCTGGCAGGCGTGCCGGCAATGGTGCAGTTGGCAGGAACATCGCACATAAAGACGAAGCTGTTGGCGCCTATCTTGACGTTGTCACCGACCGTAATCGGCCCCAGTAAAATGGCTCCCGTACCCACATAGACGTTATCACCCAAAGTGGGATGGCGCTTCCGGTGGTGCTTTCCGGTACCGCCGAGGGTAACGTTGTGAAAAAGGACGCAATTCCGGCCAATCTCCGTTGTCTCGCCAATGACCAGACCCATGCCGTGATCAATAAACAATCCTGGCCCGATTGTAGCCCCGGGATGAATCTCAAGGCCGGTCAGAAAGCGGTTGAACTCTGAGAGCAGTCGGGGAATGAAGGGCACGCCCACTCGCCACAAAAAGTGGATGAAACGATGAAAGGCCACGGCATGAAATCCAGGATACAGCAGAAACTCGATATTCCTGCAGGCCGGATCGTTGCGATAAATGGCTCTGATGTCCTCTATGATAGCGCGCATATCTGTATGAATCGGAGCGAGACCTGCCAATGTTAGCTCTGATCTTCGAAAAGTGCTGTCGAAACATAGCGTTCGCCGGTATCGCAGATTAATGTTGCCACCACCTTGCCGGAGCCAAGCTGCTGGGCAACCTGAACCGCCGCCCAGACTATGGCCCCTGAAGATATCCCGGCCAGTATCCCCTCCTGCCGGGCCAGCGCTCGAGCCGTTTGGAAGGCATCCTCGTTCCTCACCCTGATAATCTCATCAACAACGTTGGAATCATAGTTGTCCGGCACAAACCCGGCACCAATTCCCTGGATGGGATGGGGGCCCGGTTGACCACCTGACAGTACGGGGGACGCTTCCGGCTCGACAGCCCATACCTTACAACCATATTCTTGCTTCAGGACACTACCGACGCCGCTCACCGTCCCGCCGGTGCCGACCCCGGCAACGAAAGCGTCCAGATGTAGATTGTCGAGGTCTTCGATAAGCTCAACAGCAGTAGTCTTGCGATGAATCTCAGGATTGGCAGGATTGGAAAATTGCCGGGGATGGAAATACCCCTCCTGCTGTGCCAGTTCAGCCGCCTTCTCTACCGCCCCGCTCATCCCTGCCGGACCCGGGGTCAGAACGAGATCGGCTCCGAGCATGATCAGGATCGCCCGCCGCTCCAGACTCATTGTTTCCGGCATTGTGAAAACGCATCCGTAGCCCTTAGCGGCGGCGACCATCGCCAAAGCTATGCCGGTATTGCCGGAAGTCGGTTCTACGATCGTCATACCCTTCTCGAGCTGGCCGGATCGCTCTGCAGCCTCAATCATGGACATACCGATTCTGTCTTTGACCGAGCCGCAAGGGTTGAAACTCTCCATTTTGGCGTACACCGCAGCCGATCCTTCCTCAACAATACTGTTCAGTCTGATCAATGGTGTCCGCCCGATGGCCTCAACAATGTTCTCGAATCTCATATGGACTCTCCTCATAGAGTATATCGATCAATACCTGCCGAACCGTTAACTGTACATGAGCGTGTCGGGCTCCTCACGCCATCCCGGTTTGTCGGACTTCGGCTGGCGAATTGGGATCAGTTTATGCTTGCCAAAGGGAGCATTCGAGTCTATATTGGATTATATAATACTATGCAGTTCTTCGTCGAGAAAATCAACAGGAACTGCTCCTATGCCATCTCATCGGCTCCAGGCACCCGGAAGTTAATTGCGAAACCTATGGGCGTGAGGTAGCGATTCGGCAACCAGCAACACGACCAGTGAGTATCCACAGGGAAAAGGCAACGCACTGAAGTGCAAAAATCATCAACGACTGTAAGAATCCACTCCTTGGCCAAACGTATATGGTGAAAGGCTGTGTGTATGACAACAAAACAAGACAACTCAAGAAAAACAATCTAAACTTCAAGGAGTAACATGATGAGACGCATCACCTTCCACGGCATGATGGTGACGATTGCGGTCCTGGCTCTAGCGCTGACCGTTTTTGCCACCCCCAAGTTCATCCACTACAACGGGATTTTGATGCAGGGGGGCCTTCCGGTCCCCGACGGGAACTACAAGCTCACTTTTAGAATCTATGAGTACGAGACGGGCCACACCGATATTTGGTCGGAAGTGCAGGATCCCGTGTCAACCAAAGACGGCAAATTCCACGTTAAGCTCGGGTCCGTCAACCCGCTCACGAAAGACGTTTTCAGCGCCGACGACCGGTGGCTGGGGATCGAAATCGGCACCGACGGCGAGATGATACCTCGGACGCCTATTGGATCGGTCCCCTATGCCTTCATGGCGGGCAGCGTGGCCGACAGGGCGATTGACTCCGCCAAGATCGCACTGAAATCAATCAAACATGAGAATATCAAGGACAAAGCGATTGACTCAGCGAAGATTGCGGATAAATCAATCAGGAAGGAGAACATCAAAGACAGGGCCATTGACTCCCTGAAAATCGCACAAAAATCAATCAAGCATGAGAATATTAAGGATAAGGCAATTGACTCGGCAAAGATTGCGGACAAATCGATCAGGAAGGAGAACATCAAGGACAGGGCTATTGACTCCCTGAAGATAGCACAGAAATCAATCAAGCATGAGAATATTAAGGATAAGGCAATTGACTCGGCAAAGATTGCGGACAAATCGATCAGGAAGGAGAATATCAAGGACGGCGCCATCACCACTGAAAAAATTGAAAACGGCACCATCCTGTTTGAGGATATCGCAGCGAACGGCGCCACCACAGCCGGTGTGATAATGAAGTGGGATGGTGACAGTTGGGAGCTCGACGACGACGCCACCGGGGAAGCCGCAGGCTGGGAAGATGACGGCACCGTGGTCAGGCTTGAAACCGACACCGACTCGGTAGGTATTGGCACCATTGCACCCACCGAAAAGCTGGACGTTGCCGGTAATATCCACACCTCTGGTACTATCAGCAGTGGTAATTCTATGACCATCGATGGAACTATCGACAAGATTACAGCCAGCAGCGGCACCATCAGTTTTGACAACGAAAATCTGTACACCGAGGGCACGATCAGCTCAGGACCGTCGGGGAGCTGGATTCGAATAGACGGTGATGGAAATAAGATTGAGGGGTATTCTACTCCTGATCTGGATCTTGTGATTACATCCGGTAGCGGCAACGTCAGTTTCAAAGATGACAATCTTATCACCACCGGTAAAGCCAGTATCGGCCCCGGCCACACGAATGAAGGTGATGCGTCTTTTGTAGCCGGAAGCAGTAATTGGGCGCTCAGCGATTTCTGCGTTGTCAGCGGCGGCTATGGCAATCATGCAGGCCACTGGGACCCGGCGTCCGGTGACTACGCCACAGTTGGGGGTGGTTTCCAAAACCGGGCAATGGCGGATTACAGTACTATTGTCGGCGGATACGGCAATTCAATCTCGACAAGCGGCAGTCGCTCCTCTC
>JAOZPL010000047.1:5094-9975 GCA_029932795.1 Candidatus Zixiibacteriota bacterium
ACCGGCTACGAGTTCCCCCCTGCAAATGGCTCAGCGGGTCAGGTGATGGTAGCTACGGCAGGCGGGCAACTGACCTGGCAGAACCAGTCCACCGGCGACATTACCGGGGTGGAGGCCCGAAACGGTCTGACCGGTGGCGGCACTTCCGGCGATGTTTATATAGACGTCAACACCGGCACCGGGCTGGAGGTCAGCGGTGATGCTGTCCAGCTGACCTCAAGCTACTCCGACGGCAGCGCGTATGACTCCCGCTTTGTCAATGAGGGTCAGAGTGGCTCCGTCACTGCCGGCATGATCGGAAACGGACAGATTGATGCGCCCGCGATAAACGGGTCGAGCAAGTTTCAGTTCAAAGAGGTGTACATCGTTGACTCGACGGTGGCCGACAGCATACTTTTAACCAAGGGAACACTCGATGACAGTTACTTCACCCTGAGCGACTTTGACGGCTCCAGCATTGACACTACAGCATCGGGGCAACTGCAGGTCAAGGCTGGCGGCGTGACCACCACCGAGATCGCAACCGGGACCATTCTGTTTACGGATATCGACGACAATGACGCCGGTTCCGGTCAGGTAATGAAATACAACGGCAGTATCTGGTCGCATGCGGATGATGAGACCGGCGGCTGGGTTGATGACGGCAGTTCCATCAGACTGGAGACCAGTTCCGACGATGTCGGCATTGGCATAGCCTCACCCGCCGCCAGACTGCATGTTGAGAATCTGTCATTGACAGCCTCCGAGTCGGCAGTCGAGGTTGATTTCGGTACCAGCACGAGCGATATCGGAACACGTGGTATCACCGTCGAGTCGGCTACACTGACTAATAAAGGTGCACTGGTAGCTGTCAACGGAGTGTCGTCGATCGACCGTGGCGCCAACGGGCTCGGGACGACTACTGGACGGCTCGGAGCGTCTTCTACTTGGGCTGCCTACGATCAGTTCACCGGTGTCTGGGGACATTCGAATGCCTCAAATATAGGCAATCTGTCTGGTCAGGTCTCGCATTCCCTCGGCGGCTGGTTTCGCGCACAGCCAGCAAGCGCCATGACGCTTGATGCACTTGGCACCTACTATGTTGGCGGCATCTACGGAGAAGTCGGAGGCGAGATTAACGCCAGCTCCAATAGCATAATCAGCGGTGTGATTGGTGTTGACAACTCAACGGGCACTGGTACTTCGTTTGCCGGGTATTTCGAAGGCGACGTATACGCGAGCGGCGATGTCGGTATCGGCAAGAAGAACCCCTCGTACGAGTTGGACGTCAACGGCGACATTGGTTGCGTAACGCTGCACGAATCGTCCGATGCGCGGCTCAAGGCCGATGTCTCACAGCTCACGGGCGTCCTGGATAAAATAGAGCAGATTCGCGGCGTATCATTTAAGTGGAACGACCAGGCTCGGGTCGTGGGAGCTATCCCCGGTGAGAAACAGATCGGCGTAATCGCCCAGGAGCTGGAGACAGTGTTCCCGGAGTTAGTGTCCTCATCTGAAAACGGATACAAGTCAGTCGACTATGCCAAGCTGACGGCCGTGCTTATCGAGGCCGTGAAAGAGCAGCAGAAGAGCATAGACGAATTGAGAAGAAAGGCCGCTGAAACGGAAGACCTGAGAACGCAGATCAACGATCTGCAGACGCTCGTGGAGACTCTCCTGGCACAGAAGGGCACCCCGGAGGGTGACAGCGATGAACTGGCAGTCAGCAGGTAAGCGCAACGGAGGCAAGAAAATGAACAAATGTATTACCAAAATAGTCCTGCTGGCCCTTCCGGTGCTCCTGCTGTCTGCCGCCGGGTTCGGTGCCAACACCAAAAGAGCTCAATCACCCACCGCAACAGCAACTACAACTGAGCAGAAGGAGAAACCGGCAGCACCTACGGCTAATGTCGTGACGCCACGATCGTCGCAACTGTCCGCAGCCGCCTCGCCTGACAGTGGCGAAGTGATTCAGTGGCAGGTTATCACAGCCGGAGTCACCAGCGCCAGTTCTGCAAGCTACTCGCTTGTCGCTGGCGCCGGTCAGCCGGCCATCGGAGAGAGCAGTTCCCCTAGTTATGGGCTGACCGGTGGCTTCTGGGAATTCCCCTACGAAACCGGTTGTTGTGTGGGAATGACCGGAAATGTTGATGGTGACCCCGAGGAATTAATCGATATCGCTGACCTGACGGCGTTGATTGACTTTCTGTTTATTACTTTCACGGAACCGGAGTGTATGCCGGAGGCGAATATTGACGGCGACCCGGAAGGCCTTGTCGATATAGCCGACCTGACGGGCCTGATTGATTACCTGTTTATAACCTTCACGCCACCGGCCAATTGTCAGTAGACGGCGAGAGAATCATTATCCGGTGGTCTTGTGGTTGCGAAACTCGGCCGGACCACAGGGAGAAAGGGAGAGAATCGGAAGCCGGGACAAAAGTACTGTAGGACGGACTTCAGGTAGTCGTCCCTGTACTGCCCGATATCTCAAGTATTTCAAGAGAGATCTCTTCGATAGCCCGGCGAGTGACATCAACAACCTGCCATCCCCTGGTTGCGAACAGGCTCATGCTGTATCTGTACTCAAGGGCGATCTGTCGCAGATCGTAATACTCCTGCAGTTCCGCCTGTGATGTCGCCGTGCGCGCCAGATAGGGTAAACGCCCCTCTCTCACATGGGCCAGAACCTCCGGCTGCATTGACAGACAGAAGATGCTGTCCTGGTTCAGGGGGGCCAGCCTTTCCAGAAGGTTCCGCTCCATTATGCTGTTCCGTACGACAGGGATATTGGCAACCTTCATGCCATGATTACAGGCGAGATACATGCTGACCGGCGTCTTGCAGGTGCGCGACAGCCCCACCAGCACGATATCCGCCTCCTCGATCATCGCCCCCCGACCGTCATCGTGTTCGACCGTGTAGCCAATAGCATCGATCTTTTCATAATACCTGTCATCGATCACGTGCAGGATACCCGGCCGATAGTCCGGATGCACTCCCAGGAACTTTGACAACGTGCTCAGCATTGGTTCCAGGACATTGAGGTGCAGAATCTCCCGTTCCGCCAGCCTTTCGTGGAAATAAGCACTGAGGTCTTCCGAGATAATGGAGAATATGACCAGGTACTCAGGATCAATCTCCTGCAGGATCTGATCAATTGATTCCCGGTTTCGGATCTCCTGGTAGGTGTTCACAAGGGAATACTCGACGTCCTTCTGCGAGTACTGTGCCAGGACCGCGTCCAGCAGTCGTTTGGCGGTCTTGCCGGTACCGTCTGAGATAATTACAATGCCTTTGTCTTCTTCCATCTTCGTTTTCCTTCATATGGCCGGTTGCTGCAGGGTAGATGTCCAATTCGCGGATGCGCCCGGCTCACTTATACAGCAAACTACAGTTGTCAGAACACCTTTTCAAGTATTATCGACTGAACAGGTGTGAAGGCCGCCCACTGTGATATGCTTGTTGGGACCTTGTCAGCAAAGATCGTTTGTATTACTTTGTGATCTGGTGAAGAGACGCGTCACCGATAGTTTTGTCGGAGTACCCATGTGTGAGTTTGTCTTTAATCGCATGTGCCAAACAAGGCCGGGTTTTGATTCTGTCGAGTTCGCGGCCTTTCGCAATACCGATATACAAGACTTGCACCGCTCACTGAAGGGCTACACGCCCACACCGCTTTTGTCCCTGCCTTCGCTCGCTGCAGAGTTGGGAGTGAAGGAGGTCCGGGTCAAAGATGAGTCTCACCGGCTGGGGTTGAATGCCTTCAAAGTGCTGGGGGCTTCGTATGCCATCTATCGATTTATCAAGCAGGAATGGGAAAGGAGATTCGGAGAGCCGTTTGAGATAGATAATCTCTTTGACGGTCAGGCGGGGCAGGCATTGGGTGAGATCACATTTTGCACAGCTACCGACGGTAACCATGGCCGCGCGGTGGCCTGGATGGCAGCCAGAGTCAGCCAGCCGGCGGTCATCTACGTTCCGGAGAATACGGTCCAGTCCCGCGTGGAGAGCATAACGAAAGAGGGCGCACGCGTCATTGTTGTCGAAGGTACCTATGATGATACGGTGAACCGTGTTGCCCGTGACGCAAAAGAAAACGGCTGGCAGATCATATCCGATACTGCCTACCCGGGATACCTGGAAATCCCCGCCTGGGTTATGGCCGGTTACACAACCATGTTCCGGGAAATAGAGACAGCTCTTGCCAGCGTGAAGGAGCCGGGAATAGACATTGTCTTCATACAATCGGGTGTCGGCAGCTTTGCGGCAGCGGCGACATGGTATTATGTTACCAGATATGGTAAAAATCGTCCGAAACTCATCAATGTGGAGCCCTGCGACGCTGATTGCCTCATGGAATCGGCTCTCTCGACAGACGGTGAGATAAGGTCCACGCAAGGCAAGCAGAACTCAATCATGGCCGGTCTCAATTGCGGGACGCCATCGGTTCTGGCGTGGCCGATTATCAGAGAGGGTATGGACATGTTTATGTCCGTCTCCGATCGTTACTGCGAGAAGGCGATGTGTCGATACTATTACCCCTCCGGAGACGATCCGGGAATCATTTCAGGCGAATCCGGAGCCGCCGGGCTGGCCGGTTTGCTGGCTTTGTGCCAGGAAGAGTCGTTTGCCGGTGCCCGAGAAAAGCTGGGGCTCAATGCCAATTCCCGTATTCTTCTGATCAACACCGAGGGCGCAACCGACCCGGTGAGTTTTAGGAAGATTGTGGGGCAGAAAGCCTGAATCCTCTCCAGTCTCCTGGCACGGCAATGACTCTCCATTCCCACTAATGTTCACTTTGAACAAGCCCGATCTCAACTTATATTGTTTATGGATATGTACCTGCCGAATAAGGAGCTAACCGTGTCGAACAAAGCATCTCTGATTCTGCTGTTCCTT
>JAOZPL010000340.1 GCA_029932795.1 Candidatus Zixiibacteriota bacterium
ACCTGCGGAAGCATCACGTGAAGGCTGCCGGCTTTGTAGTCGGGGAGAGGATCGAAGAGTCATACGATATTCTTGGACAGTGGCTGAACGAGGGTCACACGCTGGGCAGTATGACGTTCACGAACCAGGATTACAACAGCCTCGGGATCGAGCCGTTTCTCAACGATATCAGCCGGGGGATAGGGGCTATTGAGCCGTTGTTATCCGGTTTTGGTCAGAAACATCGCTATTTCCGGTTTCCGTTTCTGCATTACGGCTCGTCGGTGGAGGCCAAAACGCAGGCCCGGCTGTACCTTGAAGACAGGGGCGTCACGGTTGTTCATGCCACGGTCGTGCCGGAGGATTATCTGTACAACCTGTCGCTGGAAAAGCTGGGCAAGGTGCCGGACTCGGCTGATTTTGAGGGACTTTTGAACGAGTATATAAATCACGTCCTAGATGAACTGGAACGGGTCGAGCGGCTGGCGCAGAAACTGGTCAACCGTCCGGTGAAGCATATTCTTCTTCTCCGCGCCAACCGGCTGAACGCAGTTTACCTTGACGATCTCCTCACGGCGCTGGCGGATCAGGGGTACAGGTTCATCAGTCTCCAGAAGGCTCTCAAGGATAAAATCTATTCAAAGGCTGAGGCCTACTATGGTCTCAAGGGGCTGGGCTACCTTGACATGATCCGGATGAGCGACCCGGACCTCCTGCCGGCGGAGTAACGGGCGCCACCAGGACATTCAAATCGCTATGCAGGGCAGACGGGGACGGCTATGGCTCATATGTGATATCATCCCGTGACTTCCAGCAGGTGACAGACGTTATCAATATACTTCTCACTCCTCCTCGGTGAACGATATTTCTACGTTGGGGAATAAAATGCGGTAACCACAGTCATAGCCGACTGTGAACTTACCATCGGCATCGGCCGAATCGAGGGTCTCCAAATACTCCCAGAAAGTAAACCGGTCAGTTATGTCAAACTCAAACGAAACAATATAAGATCCTGAGAGACTGTCCGGGATCACCAGGATTCCTTCTCCACCTGCCATATTGAAGGTGAAATTGGTTCCTAGTGAGGTGTCAGCAGAAGATATAGTAATGGGGTAACGCCCCCAGAAATTCTCATCGGCCCAGAGATCCAATACCTGGTCAGGATGACTATTAGTCACAGGGACTAGCCCAAACGGATTCGGATCATCAAGCTTGCGGTTTACCCAGTTCTCGGTGGTATCTGAAAAAATAGTCACATCTCGAGGAAAGATGTTTCCAACGGAATCAAAATACCCTCTGGTACTATAAACTAATTCAGTGTCAATAATTGCCGGCACAATCATCGGGAGTTCCATTTCGATGTAGAAGACCTCTATCTCCACCCCCGTATAGGTTCCAGCCGGCGGCAAGGTGTCTGAGGCGAAGAAGGTGGTGTCGGTCACGAAATCGGCCACATAGGCACTGTCCACCGAGCCTGTCGAGAAAAGTTCATAGTCTGCTGTTCCCATCAAAGTATCCCCCAGCAAGGTCATTCTTTTGAGAGCCACCGTGTAGGCGCTAGGGGTTATATTAGCAGAAACTCCCCCGCCGGTTTCATCCGGGCACAGTGAAGGGTCATCATTGTACGGAATGATGCCCGAGGCTGCTGCCGGCGATCTGACCACAGCTCCCCATGGGGTAAGCTGAGATATTCCGGTTAGCCTGCCAATAACCTGAATCTCGGTTTGATAGCTATCAGATGTCTGATCTCCTCCGGATGGGGATTCGGATGACGAGCATACGATAACCACCGTTGCAGTGAGGCAGGCAGCCAATAGGGCGACGGCTGTGAAGAGAGAGACGTTATGCTTTTTCATGTTTAGCCTCCTTTTTATGAGTAATGATTTACTCTTTTCCCCCTGGCAACATAATCGGCATTACTGCAGATAGATTTAATCAGTCAAAACTGAAGGACGTGAGAATAAACGTGAATAATCAAAGGACAGAGGTTGTGTATATATTTTATACATTTTTGGGCGAGTAGCTCACCTCTTGCGGTGGGTTTCTTCCAGTGCTCCAGCTATCCCACCCCAAGGGGTGGGGCAACTGGCAACTGCCTGAACTGAAGCTTGGTTCACAGCTCATCTACACGGGCAAAAAATGTGATGGCTCCGAACAGCCGTTTGGTGTTATACTATATGATGAAAGCTTACTGCCCGATAGGTATAGTATGCGGCTGAGGAAAGAGATACGGCTGTCGGACAATGCCATGACCGTGCTCAAGCGGCGTTACCTCAGGAAAGATAAAGAAGATCGCGTCATCGAGACGCCGCGGGAGATGTTTCTGCGGGTGGCGAGTTCCATCGCCGAGGCGGACCGCAACTACGGCGCCGATGACAAGCAGGTCGAGACGACGACAGAGATATTCTTCAACATGATGGCGGGTCTGCAATTCCTGCCCAACTCGCCAACTCTCATGAACGCCGGCCGGCCGCTGGGGCAGCTTGCAGCCTGCTTTGTCCTGCCGGTGGGGGACTCGATGGAGGAGATTTTCGAGACCAACAAACATGCCGCCCTGATTCATAAGTCCGGCGGCGGGACAGGTTTTTCGT
>JAOZPL010000341.1 GCA_029932795.1 Candidatus Zixiibacteriota bacterium
TTTGCTTCGCCGCAGGCGAAGTGTGATATTATGCAAAGGCCGCTCCTCGGATTATATTATGATTAGATTCAACCTGAAAGGAGCGACCATGTCAAAAAAAAGATATTTAGGAATCGATGTTCACAAGAGACAATGTGTTTACACTGAGATCGATTCCACCGGAAAGATATTACGGCAAGGTAGTTTTAGCAACACCTTTATGGGAATCTCTGATTTCGCCAGTACCCTTTCCCCACATGTTCAGTTGGTTATGGAGCCGGTTTTGAATTACCTGTGGATTCTGGATCAAGTGGAACCCTATGTTGGTTCTGTTCACGTGGCGGTGCCGTTCAAAGTAAGAGTGATAGCGGAATCGAAGTCCAAGACAGACAAGTATGACTCACGCATGCTGGCCGAGTTATTACGGGTTAATTTTCTGCCGGAGTCGTGGATTCCGACTGGTGAGATTCGCCAGTTACGGGAACTGATCCATCAACGTTATCATTTGATCAAACAACGTGTAATGAATAAGAATCGTATTCGTCATTTACTTTTAAATCAAGGGATCAGCATTCCGGTCAAGGATATTTCCTCTCCCAAGGCCAGACAACTGATGGTCGGTTTGTATGTGCCGCCGGTAACCCGCCAGGTTCTTGAGACTTGTCTTGAGATAGTGAACCATTTGGAGTCCCAGATAAAGAAGATTGATCAGCAGATTCAACAGAGGGTAAAGGATAACGAGTTGGTCTCACTCCTGCGGACAATTCCGGGGATAGCAGAAGTGCGTTCAGCCGTTATTTACGGAGAGATAGGTGATGTGACACGTTTCAGCAGTGCCAAGGCTCTGGCCAGTTTTAGTGGTTTAACACCCACTGTCAGGTCTTCAGGGGAGACCGTCAGGAGAGGCGGTATTACGCACCGCGGGTCCAAACCGTTACGTCATGCTTTAGTGGAAGCCGCCATGGATGTCATCAAACGGTCATCCTCTTTACGGCGGATGTATTATCGTATCTTGTATCGTAAGGATAAAGCCACAGCTCGGGTTGCCGTAGCCCGGAAGTTGGCTGTGATAATTTATCATATGCTTCTTCGTAAGGAGGCTTTCCGACTCGAGAGAGCTTGAAAAATAATAACGCATCGGAATTGCAGTAGATGGTCAGCCCGTTGGCAGGTCAGGATCGATAAGAATCCGTTGGTGTGTGAGTGGGCGGCTGTCATAATGAATAATATCGTGGGACTTCCCGGTGAAGAGCCCGTATAGGTGACTATAACAATCCGATTGCAAACTCTGGGGGAACAATGAGAGAGTGTACGGAATTTTGTGTAAGCGACCGATTCATGCTGGTTAGATTCTTCCATCAAATATAATACTAAAATGGTTCAGGGCTGCAACCCAATCCTTGATCGGACGTTTCCACTTTTTTGAAATTCTCAGTAGAGCCAGATAGAGCACTTTTTTGACTGAGTCGGCCGTTGGGAACGAACCACGATTACGAGTCACCTTTCGAAGCTGAGCATTCATCGATTCAATCGCATTGGTCGTATAGATAACCTTTCTAATCTCCGCCGGGTAGTCAAAAAATGGAATGACATGCGTCCAGTTCGAACGCCAGGAACGAGCAATATGAGGACAGCTTTCTTTGTATTTGACTTCAAAGTCGGCCAGAGCTTTTTCGGCAGTCTCAATATCTGGTGCGGAGTAAATCATCTTAAGATCGGCGGCCACCGACCTACGTTGTTTCCAGCTGACATACTTAAGCGAATTGCGCACCATGTGCACGATGCACAACTGGACCTGAGCTTTCGGATAGGCCGCTTCGATTGCCTCAGGAAAGCCGGTCAAACCGTCCACACAAGCAATCAGGATATCGGCAACACCACGATTCTTAAGCTGAGTCAGAATGTTCAGCCAAAACTTAGAACCCTCCTGCTCACCGATCCATAGACCCAGTAACTCCTTGTAGCCCTCTGAGTTGATGCCCAGAGCCAGATAGACAGCCTGATTCTTGACCTGGCCGCTATGGCGCATCTTCAGGTGGATCGCATCGAGATAAACAATCGGGTAAACCGAATCAAGCGGACGGTTTTGCCAGAGAGAAACCTCCTCCAGAACCGCATCGGTCACCGCCGAAATCAAGGCCGGAGACACCTCAGAATCGTACATCTCCTCAAGGTGCCCCTGAATGTCACGAGTGGTCATGCCACGAGCATAGAGAGCCAAAACTTTGTCGTCGAAACCGGGCAGGCGACGTTGGTGTTTCTTGACTATCTGCGGCTCGAAATCCCCGTTGCGGTCGCGGGGAATCGAAAGGGAAACATCGACAGTATCAGTCTTTACAGTTTTAAGAGTCTTACCGTTTCGGGAATTACCGCTGTTTTTACCAGCCGGAGATTTTGGCGGATAGCCCAGGTGATGCGTCATCTCGCCTTCAAGAGCCCGTTCGTAAACTCGCTTGGTCAGGGCTTGCAGAAGCCCCCCCTCGCCAACTATCTCTTCGGGGGTCTTCCCATCAATCAGCTCGTCGATGAGCTTGTCAGCTTCGTCACGTTTGTCGACCATGTGTATTCTCCTTCAAA
>JAOZPL010000342.1 GCA_029932795.1 Candidatus Zixiibacteriota bacterium
CACTCGTCAAACGTAAGGAGTTCCTGCAGGCGAGGAACCTTCTTGAAACCTGTGGGGAATCACTCGACCTGACCGGTAATCCTGATTTCCGGAAGCAGGGATTCGATGCGGAACTGGAACTGGCGCTGGTTCTCCCATTTTCGGGTGAGTTACAGAGTTTTGGTGATGACATTTACAGTGGTGCGGTTATCGCCGCTGAGTTTTATCGGCAGGAAACCGGCGGGAAAATCAGCCTGGAGCCGTATAATACTGAAGGGGACCCAATCAACGCCGCACGGATTGTGAGAACACTGTCCACATCTACTTGCGACGCGGTGATCGGTCCACTGACGTCCGACGAAGCTGCGGTGGCGTCGGCCGTGCTTGCCTGCGGGAATCTGCCGATGGTCGCACCGGCGGCAACTCAGGCGGGTCTTACGCTGTTGAGTCAGACCTCGTTCCAACTGTCACCCAACATCGAATTACAGGCCGTGCGCATGGCGGAGTACGCCATGATGAATCTGCATGCCGACTCAGTGGCCATCATTACTTCTACCCTTTCGGATCACCTGCAGATGTCGCGCGCGTTCGCTAAACGTTTCGGAGAGCTCGGCGGAACAATCGTGGCTATCGAGTATTATCGCCCTCGTGACAAGGACTTCGGCCCTTATGTTCGGGATATCAAAGCGACCCTGTTGGGAGTGCATCCGGATTCGACTTATTTTGTCAGTGACGATGGTGATACGCTTGATGCCGACGTCATCCCCGCCTATATAGACTGTATTTATCTCCCGGGCAATTCCAGTCAGCTTCGGCTTCTGTTGCCACAAATACATTTCTACAATCTGAACGCAGCTTATGTCGGTTCTGATGGTTGGGGGGATGATGCGGTTTACAGACTCGGGGATGATATTACCAGGCAGGCTGTGTTTCCTTCGCCATTTCTGCAGCCTGCAACCGGTGAGGAGTATCACAAGTTCGCCGCCGTGTATGATGCCCGTTATGGGAAACAACCCGAACGTCTGGCGGCATTGGGCTATGACGCTGTTCGCGCCGTCGCCCAGGCATTCCGGCAAGGTGGCCGCACGCGAGAAAAGTTGACCGAACAGTTGAGACAGATGCGCCGGTATCAGGGGGCGGCGGCGAGAATAACATTTGGCGAGTATCGAGAAAATATCGAGATGCCGATCTACCGGATCGAGAACGGGGCTGCAATTTTTATCGGTGTTGGACAGGACGCTGCTGAAACAGCCGGGCCGTAAGTTCGGGGCCGGACTTCTACGGGGGTTCTTTTTCTTTGTCCGGCTATTTTATATATTAGGGTGAACCGACAGCTGCTCGTAATCTCTAACAGGAGTGCAGGAAATGACCGAAGGAAAATTCGCACTTAAGATGGTTATCGATGGTAAAGAGCGGGAAGTTACCTATGAAGAACTCGCTTTATCGAACAATCTATCCCAGGAGGCGCTCGTCAGGTTACTTATTGATAAGGGGCTCTTCGAACCGAAGGAGCTTATCAAGATGATGGAGCGGGTCAAGAAGGAACGGTATCGGCCGGCTGAGACCAAGTGAGTGTATCTGTGGACGAAGGCGAGCGGAAGAAAGCTGACCCGACTGAACGGTTACAGGAGCCGGATGAGAAAGAAGGCGAGGTGCTGGAGTGGACCTGCCATCCGGTTAAGCGTCGGCCGCTGGTCTCGGTGCTGGCAACGTTTTTCGTTCTTCTTGTCAGCGCGATGATTCATTACGCTACCGATTCGAAAGGTTTCGCCCTTCTCGGTTTGGTCATCTTGCTTGCCTCACTGGCCAAGTTCTATTTTCCCACGACCTATCGTCTCAGTGATAAACGGATCATGGTCAAAACCACCACACAGAAGTTACACAAAGACTGGTCAATCTATCGAAGCTGCTACCGGGATAAGAACGGCATTCTCCTGTCTCCCTTCGTTGAGCCGTCGCGGCTTGAGAATTTTCGCGGCCTGTATATCATGTTCTCCGGCAATGGTGATGCGGTCACCGCGTTTGTTAAGAAACGGATCGTATGCGAGCGTCCGGTTAATGCAGCGACAGGAGGTGGGGAGAAGAAATGAGTTTCCTGAAAGGTGGTGCCGATCTTCCTCGTTCGGAGAAGGAAGTGCTTCCCCAGGAGGAGGCGGCAGTTCTCGATAAGCTGGCCCGCAAGACGGTTGAGAAAGGTATGACTGTGCCGGCGATTCTCCTTCTTGAATCAGTGAAGCCGCTCAACTTCATCGGGTCCCAGGTGCTGGTCTTTTTCGAGCCGATTGTTCAGACCGTTTTCAATTTCAAAGATTACGATACTTTTCGTTGCGCGCTGGAGAAGCGGGAATCGATAGAGATTCTGATAACCCGGATCGAAGCCTTTGACGCTGTCGCACAGAAACGCGAGAAGGCGATCAAGAAATGGTACAAGCAGGAAAAAAAGAAATGGAAATGGTACCAGCGTTATATAGGTGTGTTCAGACCGAAAGTGCAGATCCCGGACGAAATCCTAAACCCGCCGGACGAGACAGCTGCGGATGGGGCTGGACAATAAAATAAGTACAGGTAAGGG
>JAOZPL010000343.1:0-274 GCA_029932795.1 Candidatus Zixiibacteriota bacterium
CAATCGTCAGGTAGTAAGCAGACAATTGGGTCGTGAGGGCACGACCCGATGCGGCGGGGGCAGCACCCATGAGTACAATCGGTAGCCGGCCCCTAATCGCCGAGCTGCTTTATTCGTTTGTCGATATCGTTGAAAATCTCCGGCCAGGTTTCATCAAACTTGGCCAGTTTATACTCCGAGCGTGCCCGCTTGAGCATCTCCAAACCCTCTGCGGTTTGTCCTCTTGTGATAGCCACCTCCGCCAGGTCCTGCAGTGCCTGCCCGATCACGGAGA
>JAOZPL010000343.1:284-2129 GCA_029932795.1 Candidatus Zixiibacteriota bacterium
GTTTTGCAGCCGCTCAGCCCAGGCCAGGACGGGACGCAGCCACTTTTCCGCCTCGTCCGGATTGCCCGCCATCCGGTAGGCCATGCCGACATGATAATCGGCAAACAGCTTGGCAACCTCACCGGAGAACTGCCAGTGGTATTCACGCGCCTTGAGATAACAGGTCAGGGCGCTGTCAAACTGCTTGATGTCATAATATGTCCCGGCCAGATTGTTCCATAGCGGGCCCAACCAGCTCTCCTCGCCACCGGACTCAGCCGCTTCAATCCCGCGTCGACCCCATTCAATCTGCTCCTGAGGGGATTCCGCGACAATGGCAATCATGTGCGCGGCATCGACAGCCCTTGACCAGAGTCCGTTGGTGTTGCAATAGACATACATCTCATCAAACGTTTTTCGCGCTGCGGTCAGGTCATTATCTTTCCACTCAAAACGCCCCTTAACCCCCAGATATCGCGACCAACCCATGGGATCATTATCACTCGCTTTTTCTGCCGCCTGCTCCAGCCAGCTCCGGCCCTCTTCTTTTTTGTCAAGGAGAAGTGACATCCGAGATACCTGCGCCAGGGCTTCCGTCTCCACGGAGCGATTGAATTCGACACGTGCCTGTTCCAGCACTTCTTTGTATTTCTCCAGGGCCGTGGCATAATCCCGACTTTGGAAAACAGCGTCGGCTTCTTTCAGGAGCGAATCGGCGTTGAGTTCATCAGTCATGGTATCTCCTTTCCGGCGAATATCGATGGCGGCCAGCATGACCGGCAATAACGCGACAAGAAAAACAAATCTGAGAGTTTGCATAATTACCCTTCTCTCCAATACTATAATATACTCATCAGCGTTGTCTATCTCAATCTCCAAAAGGATCAGTTGTTACAACGTGTAACTTGACCCCATAATGTGCCAAGTGTATATTTTTCAGGAACTCGTGGGCAAGACACCGAACTGTTTGCCGATAGGATAGTATAAGGCGGGAAATTATAACCCCAACGGAGGGGAAAGAGTATGCGCGCACTGATAACCGGCATAACCGGGCAGGACGGATCATACCTGGCGGACATGCTCCTGGAAAAAGAGTACGAAGTCATCGGGATGGTGCGCCGTTCGTCCACTGAGTCGTTCGAACGCATTGAACACATTAAGGACAAGATCACTCTGGTTCAGGCTGACCTTCTGGACCAGCTCTCGATCATTAATATCATCGAGGAACACCATCCGGATGAGGTATACAACCTGGCCGCACAGTCTTTCGTCCCCACAAGTTGGGTTCAGCCGGTTCTTACCGGTGAGTTCGACGCGATCGGTGTCACCAAGATGCTGGAGGCGATCCGCCTGGTTGACAAGAGAATCAGGTTTTATCAAGCCTCCTCGTCGGAGATGTTCGGCAAGGTTCGCGAAGTGCCGCAAACTGAGAAGACGCCCTTTTACCCCCGCTCACCGTACGGCGTGGCCAAAGTCTATGGTCACTGGATTACCGTCAATTACCGGGAGAGCTACGGCATCCATGCCAACTCCGGAATCCTTTTCAACCATGAGTCCCCCCGCCGCGGCCTGGAGTTTGTCACGCGCAAGATTACCGATGGTGTGGTACGCATCAAGCTCGGCCTGGCTGACAAGCTGGTGCTCGGAAATCTTGACGCCAAGCGCGACTGGGGTTTTGCCGGCGATTATGTCCGTGTGATGTGGTTGATGCTTCAACGTGACGAGCCGGACAGTTATGTCATTGCCACTGGCGTTACCCACTCGGTTGAGGATTTCGTGCGCCTGGCCTTTGAACAGGTCGATCTTGACTATAAAAAATATGTGACCACGGATCCCCGCTTTGTCCGGCCGGCCGAGGTTGATCTG
>JAOZPL010000343.1:2139-2546 GCA_029932795.1 Candidatus Zixiibacteriota bacterium
AGATCTGCTCAAGGGTGACGCTTCCTACGCCCGGAAGAAACTCGGCTGGCAACCGGAAGTCAGTTTCGAAGAACTGGTGGCTATGATGGTAGAAGCCGACCTGAAACGACTCTCCACACAGAAAAACGCATGAAACGACCGCGGGCATTTATTACCGGTATTGCCGGCTTCGCCGGCTCTTATCTGGCCGAAGAACTCCTGCAGGCCGGCTTTGAAGTCTCCGGTGCGCTGTGGGGAAAAGAGTCCACCAAGAACATCGAGGCTATAAAAGGGAATCTGCATCTGGTACCACTTGAAATCCTCGATAGCGACCAGTGCCGGAAGACGTTGTCGAAACTCAGGCCGGACTACGTTTTTCATCTGGCGGCCATCGCTTCAGTAGGACGTTCATTTCAACAGGAAGCCAT
>JAOZPL010000344.1 GCA_029932795.1 Candidatus Zixiibacteriota bacterium
GACCGATTTCGACAACAAGGTTCTGCCGATTGGAGAGTTGCCGGTGGCACAAATCATTGATGTCGATCTCGTATCTCCGAACAAACCATTTGTAAACACAGAGCAGCCGTTTCAAATCAGGTGTCAGTTGGCCAATCTCTCGCACTCCGTGCTTGGCCCACTGGAGCTCGGCATCAGCAGCGACGGAGGTTCGTTATTCGATTCTACCTTAGTCCTTCAGAGTGTCGGTGCCGAGGACACAATCAATGTATACTTCGATATTACAGCTTCACACGAACCTAACGGGGCTGAGATTTTCCAAGTTTGTATCCGGTCGACGGATATAGCACAGTTGCCGCCGGTGGACAACGTGGCTCTGGCGACAGTGCAAAGACCTGACAATCTGGAGTTGTCCTACAGTTTGCTGGGTGTTGACAAAGGGCTGGTGGGCCAGGGCGAAGATTTCAGCCTGACTGTGGAGCTTGGTAATCTCGGCGATGCAGCTGTTTCGGACGGCACTTTCAGCCTCACAACAGGCGGGGTTGATTTTGGCACTGAAGATACAATAACCGGGACTATTACGGCAGGTTCTAACGTGACTTTCGTTTTCAGAGCGCCATCGTTTGACACCACGGGCACCTTTGTTTTTTCGCTGGTTGATGTACCGATCGATTTGAATACAAACGCTCCCGCTATTGTCAGGAACACGTCGTTTGTTTTGACCATTCGGGTGGAGTCGCTGGAGGCCGACCTTCTGGTTGAGCCGGTGATGTCATCTTCAAACCTGGTGTTGACGGGGCGGGACGAGGAATTGTTCCGACTGGACCTGACCAACCGCGGGGCTTCGGACATCGCCGGTATACGTCTTGATCAGATAACCCTCACTTTCAGAAGCGGCACCGGATCGGCTCTAAACGTGGAGTCAATTATCGATCCTATTGTTTCCGGTTTTTACGAAGATGGGAGGTTGCTATCGGCTACGATGCTTGACGACAACCGGTTGATTGCGACTTTTGCCGATTTTGTCATAGAGCCTTCCCAGGTTCGTTCCATTGCCTTTGTTGCGAAGTTTGAAGAGTCCCTGCCATCTTTATTCAGGCTTGACCTGGAGCGACATCATGTTTCGGCCGTTTTCACAGAAGGTCCCCATGAGGGCCAGACGGTTGAAATTTCATCAAGTGTTGTCGGCGAGCGTTTGATATCTCAGGTCTATGCCGTTAAGGGCGGGACCTTGCAGGAATCGTTCGTCATTGAAGAAAATCCGTTCAACCCTGAGCTTTCGAGTGTGAGGTTTTCCTACGAGGTTGGGCAGCTCTCGGCCGTGGAATTTCGGGTGTTTACTCTGACCGGAGAAGAAGTATATGCGAAGGACCTGCCGGCCGGTTCAAGTGGAGCAAGGGTGGGAGAAAACGAGATTCCCTGGGACGGCCGTAACAATGCGGGCCGGATAGTGAGAAACGGTATCTACATAGCCTCAATAAAAGTTGTCCGTACGGGTGAATACGCTCGTATGAAAGTGGCGGTGGTCAAATGACGAGCCGCTTGATTTACCTTCTTGTCCTGTTAGTGGCTGTGGGGGGATGTGCCCATATGGTTGCGGCGGGCGATGCCGGACAGGAGTCGATCTTTTCGGTGGGTGTGGGAGCGCGGGCGTTGGGTATGGGGGGCGGTTTTACGTCGCTGGCTGATGACGCCTCTGCAATCTACTACAATCCGGCCGGTCTATCCGGGCTGGAGTTCCAGGAGGTTTCCTTCATGCACATGGTGCTGGCTGAAGGTACGGCTTGTAACTACGTCTCCTGGGCGTATCCGGTTTTGTCGCTGGGTGGGGTCGGAGCAGCCTACATGAGGATAGGTACCGATGATATCATCAGGCACCACAACTTTGTAGAATGGGGGAGTTTTGATTATTCCACGTCGCAGTTCCTGATCTCGTATGGCCGACGGCTGCAGGGCGGGCTGGCCCTTGGTCTCAGCATGAAAGTGGTTAACCAGACTCTCGACGTTTACTCCGACTATGGCGTGGGATTGGATTTTGGCATGACGGCTGACCTGCATAAGAACCTCTCAGCGGGTGTCATTATCCGCGATATGATTCCAGCGTCGATCAAGCTTGACACCACTTCAGAGTCGACTCCTCTATCAGCGGTAGGCGGTCTATCGCTGAGAGAGATCAAGCTGACCGATAGAATAGAGCTGACGACCACGTTCGAGTTGGAGAAGACTGAGAACAGATCGACCAAAGTTCACACCGGGGCGGAAGCCGTCTTTGAGGAAGCCTATGCACTGCGAGCCGGTTACGATCGTGATAACTTTTCCTTTGGGGCCGGTTTTACACACGGCCGTTTCAAGATCGATTATGCCTACAAGTTTCTTGACTACATAGGCGACAGCCATCGGTTTTCCCTGTCGATTCTGATCGGGACATCGCTCTCAGAACAGGAACGTCGAAAGCAACAGGAAGAACAACAGCGAGGGACGGCGCTGCTGGCTGACGAGCGTCATCGTAAATCCGTGTTATATAAGAAGAAAGCTGACGTGTTCTATGAGCAGTTCCGGCTT
>JAOZPL010000048.1 GCA_029932795.1 Candidatus Zixiibacteriota bacterium
AAGTGAAACATCCGGGCGGCGAAACCAGTATAGTTCATTAGAGAAACTATCAAGCAAAGCATAAAGGTGTACCCATGAAAATGTGGGAAGTGCTGGCGGCTGGATTTTGCGTGATTCTGATGGTGGGCGGGTCGGCCCTGGCTGAAAAGGCAGAAACTGTTACTGAGAAAGTTGACGTCGAGGGGGCAGAGAATCTGCAAGTCGAGATCGATTTCGGGGCCGGGGATTTATCAATCAGAGGAGAAGACATCACAGAAGCGGCGATCCTGGAGGTTTTTTATACACCACGATGGGTGAGTTACGATATTGAATACAGTAAGAAGAGGAACACTGGCCATCTGTATCTGGAAAGTGAACTTCGTCGTAATCGCTATGACCGGAAGGTCGAAAACGAATGGGACTTAGTTCTTTCTCGCCGTTATCCCATGGAACTGAACCTGGATATTGGGGCCTGTGAAGCTGAACTGGACCTTGGAGGTGTTCCCCTGCGGGAACTGGATATCGATATCGGAGCCGCTAGTGGTACGATTGACTTCTCAGAACCGAATCCAGAGCGGTTACGGGAGTTGGATATCGAGATTGGGGCATCCTCACTGGAGATCTTCAATCTGGGCAATGCAAATTTTGAGAGTATGACCTTTGAGGGTGGAGCCGTCTCATGTGAGATGGATTTCTACGGGGATTTAAAAGGGGAATCTTATGTGGAGTTGGAGGTTGGGCTCGGCTCGGTCGATATCATCGTTCCCCGTAATCTGGCTTTACGCGTGGAAAGTGACGATGGCTTGTTTTCTTCCGTTGACTTCCATGGTCTGAAGATGATCGAGATTGATGACGATATCTATGAGACACGCGATTTTGATCAGGCCGAGAACAGGATCATCTTTACTATTGAGGTGGGTATGGGTTCGGTCGACATCTACTCCAAGAGATGAGATATGTCCCCGCAAGTTATAACCGCCTTCCGGAGGCGGTTTTTTTTCGCCCGGCTCATGCCCGGGGATGTAAAAGGGGATGAGAAAACGATAAACAACTTGCCGAGGAGAGAGAAGGACGGTTATACTCTGGTTTACCAGGAGAGACAAGGGCTTTCAGGATTCTACCCTGGGTGACGATGAGATAAGAACAGGCAGGGAGGATAGATGGTGAGGATGACAATGCTGCTCTGGCTCCTGGTGGTTGTCTCGGCCAGTGCTCAAACCCCAATCAGCAGCCTTCAACAGGAGATATACGACGCCAGAGACAGGGTTCTGCCGGCGCTCGTACATATTCAGCCGGTCATCAAGGATTACCGTACCGGGGAGTTGAAAAAACAGGCGGTGGTCGGTTCAGGGGTGATCTTTCATCCTGATGGTTACCTGGTTACCAATTTCCACGTTGCCGGCAAGGCCGAGCGGATCATCTGCACTCTGTATGATAAGGAGCAGGTACCAGCTCTCTATATCGGGGGTGACCCGCCAACCGATATTGCGGTTCTCAAGCTGCAACTCGATGACTATACCGGTCATATTGCGATCGCTGCTCTGGGGAATTCGGACTCGGTGCAGGTAGGCCAGCATGTGCTCGCCATGGGTTCACCGTTTTCCCTCTCGCGGACTGTTTCGGCGGGTGTTGTCTCCACCAAAGATCGTTTCTTTTCCAGCGAGTACCGGTTGCCGTCCGGCGAACGAACCGGTCATTACAACCTCTGGATACAGACCGATGCAGCGATAAACCCGGGCAATTCGGGCGGACCGCTGGTGGATCTCTCCGGTCGGGTGATTGGCATCAACTCACGGGCTACATTCCTGGCCAACAACCTTGGGTTTGCCATCCCGATCAACATTGTCAAGGAGGTAACGGCGTCGATTCTGGAAGGGGGTAAGGTAAGCCGCAGTTGGATAGGTGTGCAGTGCCAGGCTCTGCAGGAACTGGAAGACTACTTTGGCGCCCAAAGGAACTCCGGTGTTCTGATCGCATCGGTTGATCCCGGCTCACCTGCAGAGAGAAATTACCTTAAGGCAGGCGACATCATACTTGCCGTTGACGGCGATGCGGTTTCCGCCAGATTCGTCGAAGAACTGCCACGCTTCTACAAGAAGATCGCCAGTTACGCTCCGGGCAGCGAGATTACCCTGCGAGTCCTTCGTGATGAAAACGAATATGAGTTCAAGCTTACCACTGAGGAATTGGGAGACCTGCAAGGGGAGGATTTTGAATGTGCTGACTGGGGGCTGACTGTGAAGGCAATTACCCAGCAGATGCAGATAGAGAACCAACTGGAGGATACGCTTGGCGTCTACGTGATGGGTGTCAAGCAGGTGGGTGCTGCAGATATCGGCGGTATCCATCCGGGCGACATTATCATAAGCGTCAATAAAATGCCGGTACAAGGATTTGCGGACTTTATCAGGACGTACAATGATCTATCGGCAGCGGCAACACCTCGGGTTTTGTTGGCCGTCAATCGTAACGGTGCTATCCGCCTGGCCGTCCTCAACGTAGATTCCAGTCAGGAGGGCATCGTCCATGAGTGAGAGACCTGCTATATTCCCGGCGGCTCATTTTGTATTAGTATTCCTGTTGGGACTGTTGCTGCATGGTTCAGGTGTCAACGCCCAGAATTTTGACTTCAACCGCCTTGACAAGGTGATCCATAGCTACTCAGTGATCGTTGACATGACGATTGAAATTTCGTTTGGTACACACACCAATGAGCAGGAAGAACGTTTGTTGGGAACGATCGTAACCGAAGACGGTCTGGTCATATTTGATGGCAGCTCCCTGACTCAGGAACATGTCTTTTCCTCCTTTGCCGGTTTTTCGGTTAAGACGACCCCTACCGGCATTAAGATTACCACCTTCGACGACAAAACCTACGACGCCGAGTATGTTGGCACCGACCGCTTTTCCAAGCTCGGTTTTGCCAGGATTGTCAGTCCTGAGGAGGTGACCTTCACTCCGGTCAGGTTTGCCACCGGCCATCAGTTCCAGGTGGGAAGCTGGGTGGCTCTCTACATGTTGCTTCCGGAATTCGTGAATCCACCCTTGGCGGCAGATGTTGGCATGATTTCGGCGATGCTTGAGACACCGGAGAAGTTCCCGCTCACGGTCGGCTACTCCGTGCTGGAGCTGGCTTCGGTTATTTTCGACGATGAGTTAACGCCGGTCGGGGTTCTGGGGTCAATGATGGACCCATCCATAGCCCAGGCTGATGCCGGCGGCATGACTGAGTCTTTCGGGGAGTATGATGTGGCGCTACTGGGAGTCATTACCGGTGAGCGGTTGGAAAAACTGATTGCCGATCCACCGCAGCGTGGGAAGGAAGATCGTGCCTGGCTAGGTATCACATTGCAGGCCTTGACAAAGGATATTGCGGATTTCCTGGAGATTGATGCCCCGGGCGGCATAATCGTTAATGACGTGGTCAGAAGTTCACCAGCGGAGAAAGCGGGGCTGAAGGTTGGGGATGTAATCTACGAGATCAATGCGCAGCCTATTGGGGTCAACCGGGAGGAGCGCCTGCCCATATTTCAGCGGCGGATTGCCCAGATGGGTCCGGGCACTTCGGTGGAGTTTTCGGTTTTTCGTCCGGGTGATCAGAAGACCGATACTTTGAAACTTTTTGCCGTTCTTGATAAAGCCCCTCTGGCGCCATCGGAGGCTCCTGAATATGAGAACAAGCCGTTGGAGTTTACAGTCCGGGACCTTGTCCTCGCCGATTACATCCGCTACAACCAGGATGAGGAAAACTTCAGAGGTGTCGTGGTCTCCAGACTCCAGCGTGGTGGGCGGGCTATCGTTGGGGGACTTCAGATCGGCGATGTTGTCCAACGGGTCGGCAGCCTGCCAATCAGTTCGATCGACGACATGGAAGCCGCAATGAAACGGATCGAGGCTGATCGACCCGGCGAGGCAATCTTTTTTATCTGGCGCAACAACAAGACCATGTTCATAAACGTCAAGACCGGTTGGGAGTGAGCGGCCCAGCTGCTTTTGCGACCTCATTGGTGGTTTGATACGGGCTTGGGTGGCGTCCAGCCCCCGCTGTGGCTTGATTCACAATCACCTCGTATCCCCCCTCAATCAGTTGACATCCGACAGCCAGGATGTTTATATTGCAGGCGTCTGCCCTGTGTGAAAGTTACTGCGCAGGAGTACTTGCAGAAGATCAGCGATAGAGACCTGTTCATTTCTTGAGCAGAAATCTGGATCGCCAGTGCAAGCAACTCATATAAACAGAGTTGGGCCAGTCATGTTGGTTTGAGAGATCCGCTGTTTGTGGTGGGCTGCCACCGTCTTGTACTGGCACATGGTTTGCGGAAACCGAGACTTAGAATGATGTTAATCCTTAACTTTCAGCATGTTAAGAGAAAAACAAGGCAATGCCCAATGTTTGAAAGGGTGATTTCAATGAAGCGAATAATCATTGTACTAACAGTGGCAATGCTTCCTGTCCTGGCGACATCCGTCATGGCAGATGTGATAGCATGGGATGGTATCGTTTCGGTAGATACCGTTGAGGCAGCTCCCGGTGACCACTTCGGTGTCAAAGTCCGCCTGAGCAACAACAATCTGGCAATCTCAGGTCTGGAAATACCACTGAAGTACAGCGGCCCGTTGTTGACACTTGATTCCGTCTCTTTCGCAGAGACATTAAAACCTGACGATTTCGGTGGTTTGGTCTACCAGGAGCCCGGCCAGTCGATGGTCAAGATAACCTATGTGCCAAACTCTTTTGTTAATCCGCTGCCGACTATCATGACTCCCTCCGGTGTCATTGCCGAATTGTTCTTTACGCTCTCATCGGAGGCCACGTCGCAGGTTCTAAGTATTGACTCGGTTAACCATGATACCCTGATTTACGCGGGTGTTCACTGGTGGACGCGAATCCAGTTTTCCGACAATGCCGGAGAGAATACATACCTGCCAATTTATATCCCGGGAGCAATAATTGTCAAAGCTCCTACCGCGGTAGGCGAGGACGATGGAAACTCAACCCTTCCTTCGGAGTTCGGCCTGGCACAGAACTACCCGAACCCGTTTAACCCGTCTACTACAATTGAGTTTTCGTTACCCCGTGGCAGCCAGGTCAGGTTGGAAGTCTTCAATGTTCTGGGGCAGCGAGTGGCGACCCCGACTGACCGCTGGTATGAGGCCGGTGTTCATAAAGTGACCTTTGATGCCTCTGAGCAGCCCAGCGGCATTTATTTTTACAGGCTATCCTACGAGGGCGGTTCACAGACCGAGAAAATGGTTCTCCTGAAATAAACCATTCCTGCCGATATGCCGATTAACGGGGATAGCCGTTGTAACAGCTATCCCTGTTTTTCTTTGGATAAATGCAGAAATGGTTAAGGCACCTCAACAGACAAAGCAGGTCAGGATTGGCAATTACGTTCTGACGGGTAAAATAGGCCAGGGTGGTGTTGCCGAGATCTACAAGGCCCGCCAGGAATCGCTGGGCCGCGATGTCGCCATCAAGGTCCTTTCCAGTAAGCTCAGCAATGACCCGGATATTGTCCGCCGCTTTGAGCGGGAATCAATGGTTATCGCTAAGCTCAACCACCCCAATATAGTTCACGTGATTGACAAGGGGAAAGCGGCCGAGCGCTACTACTTCGTTATGGAGTACATCGATGGAACCTCTCTGCGGGAGGTGATTGATGCCGACAGAATTCCGGTGAGGACAAAGCTGGAAATGGTGGCTCAGGTCTGTAAGGCGCTCGACTATGCTCACAAAAACGGAGTCATCCATCGGGATATCAAGCCGACCAACATCCTGATCGACCGTCAGGGAAACCCGCGTGTAGCGGACTTTGGCATTGCCCAGATTGTCGGCACGCCGGACTGGGAGATGACCTCCTCGGACGTCATCATGGGTACGCTCGCGTACATGTCACCGGAGCAGCGAGTCAGCACAACCAATGTGGATCATACTACCGACATATATGCCATTGGCGTGATTATCTATGAGATTCTGCTGGGCAGAAAGCCTCTGGGGCACTTCAAACTGCCCTCGGAGATTGATAATAAAACTGATCCGGCTTTTGACGAGATTGTTTCAAAATGCCTGGCCACAGAAGCTAAAGACCGATACCGGTCGGCGGTGGAGTTGAAAAACGCCATTCTCAATGCCATTGGCGGCGGCGATCGGGAGGAACGGGTGGATGATTTTGCGGCCGAGGCTCCGGATTCGTTTATCGGCAAGTGCCGTTATCTGGATACGATCAAGGAGACCAGGTTTGGCTCGACGATTCTGGTGGAAAACAGGGTCAACAAGCAGCTGTATGTCATCAAGAAGCATGAGCGTGGAGAAGCCGGCCGCAAAGAGGCAAAGCTGCTGACTTCACTCAAACACAAGAATATCATTAACATTCTGGGGTCGGGTGGTGATAACAGGTCTACCGTGATCATTTCCGAGTACGCTCAGGGGGGATCACTGGCCGAGCGCATGGTTCGCAGGTATGACTGGGAAAAAGCGATGATGATCGTCCTCGATTTTGCTGCCGGACTCGATTTTGCCCACAAGAATAACATCATCCACGGTAACCTGCGCCCGTCCAATATCCTCTTTACGGCCGATAATACGATCAAGCTGACCGACTTCGGGCTGCCCTCTCACTATGATGCATCGAGCAAGAAAAACTGGTATAGTCCGCCCGAACACAAGCAGTCCCGTCAGGGAGATATTTATGCTGTGGGTGTAATACTGCATCAGCTCATAACTGGCCGGAACCCGGAGTATGACGCCGATGATAACCTCCTTCTTGATGACATCAAAAACCGTTTGCCCCAGGAAGTTGCCTTCATTCTCGGTAAGCTCCTGGCTATTCGCGTGTCCCGCCGATACAAAACATGCGAGCAGATGATTCTCGACTGGGAAGAGTTCGACCAGCTCCGACACCAAGCTGAAGCTAAGGTGATTCCTCACACGCTCCCCCCGGTTCCCGATCGGGGGCGGCTACCTGCCTCACTCCTGGCTGCCATTATCGTTGGTGCCATGGCCATGATCGCATTCCTGCTGTATTTTTCGGGCCTGTTTGATTAGCCCGCTCCTTGCTCCTGAACAAAATAGTAGTTGACAGACAGTGGGATGGGGTTTATATTTTATTGTAAAAAAGGATTGGCACTATTCGCAATATCCTTTCAGCTTGAAGCGTTCCCATTCTGCGTCTGTGCCATTTGTTTTTGTGGGGAATCTGTCGGCCCAAAAGCCTGGCAGGCATCGACAGAGGAGGAATTGGTTCTCAGCAACAGCGCCAACGGTTATACTGGTCCCGATATACTTGAGAAGTCCCTGTTCCTTGCAGCGGCCTGCTGCGTGTGAGTAATCTTTGAGAAACATAATTTGACTCTATAGGACATGCGTTCTGTTGTTAATTATCACTTTGATCCTGAAAGGACGGTATTCCTCGTTGCCAACCGGATTCTTGAAAGGAGGTGCATCTGCAGGAAAGGAGTAACATTGTCGGCGCTTCCCGATGACTCCGTGAGTTATCAGAAGCGGCATTCTGTATGAGCCACTGATAGGTCAGCTCAGTAAATAAAGACTGGGCTGGGGAATTATGTTGGGGTAGTGAAAGGAGCAAGGTATTATGAAGAGACTACCCTCTTTGATTATCTTAACGCTGTTGTTCATGGCTGTTCTGGCAGTTTCCGTATCAGCCAGGGCGGTATATGACAAGCCAAAAACTAAACGGATAGTTGACCCGCGCGTCAGCTCCATTGCTGATTACGCCTTACCGCGTACCGACCGTGAGCCGGTCGCGAGGGTTCGCGCTGACGATCTCGAGGAGCCGATGACATCCGGCTCGCGGGTAAGTGGGCCGGTTTCTCTTGGAGCCGCCGCACCGCTTGATGTGGTCTCTCCGGGTATTGCCATCGTGAATTCGTATGATGACTGGCAGTGGACGGCCAGGGGCCTGAACATCGACTACGCTGATCCTCCCGGACCTCCGTCCGTGCAATTCGTGTACACCGATCTTATCGAGGCGGATGTGGAAAAAGGTGGTTACGGATACAACGTCTACAATCCGGCCGCGACCCAGCCGGCTGACTTCTGGCCATGGGGTATGGGCTCGGGGAAACGTGTTCAGCCAACAGATATGCGAGGTCGCCGAGCTAACTTCGGTATAGAGCCAAGCGGAATCGTCGTTCTTGCGGGCGAAGATGACGCCGGTGGTACGCTGGAAAACCACTTCTATCGCAATATGAACCTCCATGCCACCGCCTGGATGACCGGCAGCCAGATATTGCCGGCTCAGTATACTATCGGCATGGCGGACTCCACCAGCGTCATGCGCAGCCCGACCATCAAGATCCAGATATATCAGGGTGATACGGTTGTCCACGTCGTTGCCTCTGACAACACCTACCTTACTGTGGATTCCAGTGCCCCTGATGTCACACAGATCGTGATTCAGTACTTCCGCAGGGTGAATGGCGGGGCTATGAGTGCCGCCACGGTCTGGCAGGGTCCGGTGACGATTGACAGTGCTTTCTATTATGCCACTTCACTTGCAGCTACAAGAACCGGAGGCAAAGTTGCAGTTTCGTACACTTATCCGACGTCGTACGCGTTTATCTACAACAATGGCTGGGACAACGATGTGCGTTATCGGGAGTCCACCGACGGCGGTGCGACCTGGGGTGACAAGATCAATATCACCCAGTATGACCGCTCCGTGGCGGGGCATGCACCCTGGGTGGAGACCAAGGCCTACTACGACCGCGATGGTGAACTTCACATCCTTTGGAATGGGCAGGCATACCCGGCCGGTGTGTACGACTCGACAAGCTTCTTTTTCGGGGATTTCAGTTGCTCGCTGATGCACTGGTGTACGCGCACGGATGCGATAACCAGGGTTGCCAACCGTGAATATGGCCTGGAGTGGAACACGCAGGTTTGCGGTATGGGGGGGGCCAATACGATGTACCTGGCCTTCTTTGACATTGCCGAGTGTGACGGTAACCTGTACGTGGTCTACAGCGGCTGGAATGATGTCTGGGGCGATCCACCGATTATCGATGACTGCGCGTCTTCCTATGGCTCTGCTCCAAGCCGTGTTTACCAGGCTAATGGTGAGGTATATTTGCACGTATCCAGCACGTTGGACGGCATTCTCTGGGATGCCCCGCGCAACCTGACAAAGTCCTATACGAAGGATTGCGACTCGGCACTGGGTAACGGTGTCTGCATGAACGACACCAAGGTTATGCTGGCTCCCTATGGTATGGACGTTACGGCGTACGGAACGTCTCTTGAGTGGCCTGGAGCTGAGTTGCTGGTGGTGGACTCAACCTGGACCGGCAACAATTACATCAGCATGTTTTTCGTAGAAGATCATATGCCGGGTAACTTCGGCATCGGCCGCGGTGATGCCACCAACAACCCGTTGAAGTGGGTCCGTTTCGGATGCGTTGATCCCATTCCCGCGCCGCTTATTGCCTATTCGCCGCACAGCTATGGCTACCCGAGCTACTCGCAGCATGGTCATGGCGACACGGTGACGGTAACGGTGACAAACGACGGTAACGTGCCGCTGCATGTTGACAGTATCGTTGTGTACGAAGAGTCACCTCAGAGCGGCTGGCTGGAAGCAACGGAGACCGCTCTGACGATCGGTGCCGGTGTTGATAACACCGCCACGTTTGATATTTATATCAATAGTAACGGTAACATCAACAGCCCGGGTACGATCGTGGCGTTGAACGGAGAGGTATACATGAAGTCGGATTCCCCCGAGCCCAGGGACTCGGTGTCGTTCATTATCGACGACTACCTGATTGCCGACACCATTGTAGGCCTGACGTTCTATACCCTGAAGACAGGGACGGCGCCCG
>JAOZPL010000049.1:0-3906 GCA_029932795.1 Candidatus Zixiibacteriota bacterium
ACCGGGTGATAAATCCAACAATATCCTCGCCAGGAACCGGCTGGCAGCAGCCGGCGAAACGAAACATCATGTTGTCTAGTCCCTGTACCCGTATTCCCTTGGTGCCGCGAACACGCTCGATAACCCGGCGGACAAAGCCAGTGGAATCTTTCGTTCCTTCAGGTGCAATGAGTTGAACCAGCTTACGGGCCTGCAAGGAACCTTTACCAATAGCGGCATAAAGGTCATCGACCGACTTGCAGTTAAGCTGTTCTGCATACTCCTGCAACACCTGGTCCCCAGGCAGCTTGACCCTCAGGCTTTTTAGCTTCCGTTCAACGATCTCACGTCCCAGATTAACCGACTGCTCAAAACCAGCCTGCTTAAGCCACCGCCGGATTTTCGTCCGCGCCGTGGAGGTTTTTACCAGCTTCAACCAGTCATGCGAGGGTGTCCGATTAGGATTAGTAATAACCTCTACCTGATCACCTGATTTGAGACCGGTGGATAGTGGCTGCAATCGTCCATTTATCTTCGCCCCGGCACAGTGCAGACCAACTTCAGTATGCACCTGGAAGGCAAAATCCAGGGGTGTCGCCCCCGCTGGCAGATGGATCAGTTTTCCTTTTGGCGTGTAAACGAAAATATCCTCGGAGTAGAGGTCCATCGTAAGATATTCGATGAACTCCGTTGGGTTGGTCAGGTCTTTTTGCCACTCGATGACATCCCGCAACCAGGCCATCTGGCGATCATCTTTGCTCATCTCCCTCCGCCCCTCTTTGTAGAGCCAGTGGGCGGCGATACCATTCTCAGCGATCTGATGCATCTTACGAGTACGGATCTGAATCTCTACTGTCTTTTTTCTCGGGCCGTAAACAGTCGTATGAAGGGATCGATACCCATTCGGCTTGGGATTAGCAATATAATCATGGAAGCGATCCGCTTCCGGTTTCCACATGGCGTGAATAATCCCCAGGGCGTGGTAGCATTCCCGCTCCGTACCGACAATAACCCTTATTGCCAGCAGGTCGTAGATTTCCTCAAACGGCACCCCACGAATTCGTATCTTCCGGTGGATTGAATGCAGATGCTTGACCCGGCCGTATACCGTCGCCATAATCCCATCTTTGCGCAGCGCCTCTTTAAGTGGCTGGACAATCTCCTGAATCCAGGTTTCCCTCTCCCCCTCTTTATCTTTCACAAGGTTCAAGAGATGTTCATACGTTTCAGGCTGCAGGTATTTCAGTGAGAGGTCTTCCAACTCGATCTTCGCCTTATTAATACCAAGACGGTGAGCCACAGGTGCGTAAACGTCGATGGTTTCCCGGGCAATCCTTTTTCTCTTCTCCGGTGGAAGATGTTCAAGCGTACGCATATTGTGAAGCCGATCAGCAAGCTTGATGAGGATAACCCGGATATCCTCAGCCATACTAAGAAGCATCTTGCGGAAGTACTCAATTTGCTGCTGTTCGATTGATGAGAACTGTACAGCACTGAGCTTGGTCACGCCATCCACCAGGTCAGCAACCTCATCACCGAACTCTCGCCTCAGGTCAGTAATGGTGACATCCGTATCCTCAACGACATCATGCAACAGGCCGGCGGCAATGGTGGTTGAATCCATATGCAATTCCGCCAGGAAGAACGCCACCGCCAGGCAGTGTTCCACATATGGCTCTCCGGAATAACGCAACTGCCCGGCATGTGCCCTCTCAGAGAACTCATAAGCCTTTTTGATTATGGGTATATCAATATTAGCGTTGTACGACTCGATATGAATAATAAACTCGGCCAGATTCATCGGCTTCGATAGATCGTTCATATCATGCCCCTTTGCATATCGCGATCACTTCGTCCGCGACCCGCTCCACCCCTATTGTCGCCATACACCGGCATTCTTCCGGAAGACAATCACATTCCGGCCCACTCGGTTGGATAACCCGGTGCCCGTCACCGATCGGCCCCCAGCGGACGGGTGACATCACCTTTTTCCTCGGATACAGACCAATCACACGGCTATTGGCGGCGGTAGCCAGGTGCAGCGGCCCGGTTGAATTGGCCACCGCCACAGATGCAAGTGACAGAATGGCCATCAATGTTCTAAGGTCGGTCTGACCGGCAATCATTTTTACATCAACATCAAGTCCCCCGGGCTCCTTTCGATAAACCTGTTCCTCTCTGACTGATCCGGAAACAACCACATCGAGCCCCGCCTTCACCAGGACTGCATAGAGCTTAAAGAAACTATCAAGCGGCCAGCCATCAGCCGATCCACCGGAGCCGGGATGCAGCACCACAAAGTCGCCATTGATACCCACTTGCCGGAGTATGCGTTTCGCGTTAGTGATTTCCTTTTTAAGAGGATATACAACCGGTCTGGTTACCGTTTGGCCACCACGGAAAAACTTCAAAAAATCCAGATTATACTGCACCTCATGCTTCTTGTTCGCCTTACGGCTATGGTACAGGTGATGATTGAAGAAGACGGAGTGAAATCGCCCGGCTGTGCCTATACGGTTGGGGGTCCCTGCATCATACAGCAGACGGCAAATCCGCCGCTCAGGATAGAGCACAATAGCGGCTTTATAGCCGGCGCGCTTGATCGTCTGCTGCAACTCTCTCCGGTAGCGACGATTACCGGCAAGCTGATCGTTTTGGACCCGGACAATCCTGTCGATCCGGGGGTTATTCTCCAGTATCGGTGAGGCATATAACGACGCGAGAACGCTAAGGCGGCATTCCGGATATCGCATCTTGAGCGTCTCGACAAGCGGCAGCGCCAGAATCAGGTCTCCCAAGCGGTCAGTGCGACTGACTAGAATGCTATCGCCTGCCTGTATGTCGAGTGGTCTAGACATATACTACTTAGGACCCGCGTTGGTACGGTGGGCCAGATCCCAAAGCTTGGCATATTTTACGAACACCTAGCCGGACGAGAGAATGGAAAGGATAAATCCCTCCAAGCCATCCAGAAAACCACGCTTGGTGATGTAATGCTTGATGAAGGTGCCCACCGGTCTGAAGGTGATATCAAAGAAACCTGCCCGACGGCCATTTCGGAAACCTTCCTTCGCCGCCATAGTGGTATATCGATTAAACTTCTCAAAGTAGCTCTCCAGGGTAGGGTAACTGTAGTGAAGCAAATCATTGTGCAGGCGTCCCGTTTTTCCTTCTAACACAACCTTCTCATGAACAGCAGCGCTGTCAAAGTTGCCCACCTCCTTGCGGAACAGGCGCAGCACCGGATCGGGATACCAGCCACAATGATAAATCCACCTACTGAGGAATTGTGTTCGCCGGGGTATATAATACCCATCGACGCTGTTGGCATCCTGTATCACATCCTTGATTTCTTCAGCCAGCCCCGGTGAGACTACCTCGTCGGCGTCAAGCGAGAGAATCCATTCTCCAGCAGCTTGCTCAACGCCGGTTTGCTTGGCCGGTCCGAATCCCGCCCAGTCCACTGTAATAAAACGTGCCCTGTAAAGCGCTGCGATTTCTGCCGTCCGGTCTGTGGAACGACTGTCAATAACCACGATCTCTTCAGCAAATGATACCGACTCCAGGCAGCGCTCCAGGTTAGCTTCCTCATTCTTGGTTATCACAACCACTGAGAGTTTCGTCACGATTGACTTACTCCTTGCCTCGCGAGAATCTTTGTGACTTCGGCAAGTACCTGTACCGGCGTAATGTCAAAAATATGACCGTCATCATTGGAAATAACCACTCCACCCTTCTGACCGTAGGGCCGCCAGCGCTCAAGGTTCCATTGGAGTTGCGGATACATGCCAACCACCGGGACTTTGAACGACCGGGCAATATGCACCAGCGACGTATCCGGCGTGACCAGAAGATCCAAGCGGGATATTATCGCCGACACTTTCCTGATAGAGAGCCGGGGAGGAACCTGAATTACTCGCTCCTCAA
>JAOZPL010000049.1:3916-7206 GCA_029932795.1 Candidatus Zixiibacteriota bacterium
ACGAGGGAGTAGTGATAAGAACCACCCGGCTACCCGGGTAACAGCCCAGGATGGACGTTATCAGTTGACGTGATTTTTCTTTTGGCCACAATCGGGTCGATTTCCCCGCGGAGAGGTTGTAGCCTATTCTCAGCCCGTCTGTATCGGACGACATTGAACTGGTAAAATATTCGTCCGCCCGGTCCCGTTCATCCTGTTCAATGTATGGCGGCGCATACCGTTCGGCACTATTGCTGTCGATGCCAAAGGCTTTCAGCAAGCGAAGAGTGCGGTCAATGCTGTGAGCAATAGTCTCATCACGGTGATTTGATACGAAATCGTAGTAGGCCGCATACTTCTTCTTGCCACTACCGACCCGGGGGCAGCCCACCGCCGTTATTTGTGACAGCACCAGTCCGGTTACGGAATCGTCGTCAATCATATCCACTATGCAGTCATACCTCTCGCGCCGGATAGCCAGAATCTCCAGCAGGTCTCGGAACAGGCGCTTTTGGTACAGGAACACGCGGGCGAATCTGGGATCACCCCTTATGATCTCGCAATTGCGCGGCGAAGCAAGAATACTGATACGCATACGTGGATAATGCCTCAGCAACTCGTCAAACAACGGAAATGATACCACCATGTCGCCAATCTTCTCCGGTCGGAGGAAAAGCACCTTTCGCAACGACTGCCCGTCCAACGGTGTCAGGTCGGCTCTGCCTTTCCTCAACAGGCTTTTGAAAACCTGAAAGAAGATCGTTTTTAATCTGTGCTCAAGCGATTTGAGATTATCCACGGATGGCGTCTCCATTCACCAGGCGTGTCAGGTAGCTCTCAATCTGGTTGAGCATGGTGTCATAGCTGAATCTGCGGCGCCAGCGTACCCAGCCGGCCCGGCCATAATCCTCAAGCCTCTCGCGGTCAGCAAGCAGTTCAATGGCGGCCGCAGCCAGAGCGTCCGGCTGACGTGGCTCCACCAGCAGGGCGGTCGTGCCCTCATCGACGACTTCCGGAATCCCCCCGACGCGTGTTGCTATAATAGGCAACCCGGCCCGCATCCCTTCAAGGAGGACAATCCCGAACGGCTCCTCCACCGACGGATGCAGCATTATGTCCGAGCCAGCCAGTTCCAACTCGAAGTTGTCGAGAAGTCCGGCAAAGACGAAATGCTCACTCAGACCGGCCTCGGTAATTCTCTGGCGGAGAGATGACTCCAGTGAGCCATTACCCAGCAATAAGAAACGCACGTTACGAAATCTCTGAACAATCCTTCCGGCTGCCTCAACAAGGTATATATGCCCCTTCTGGGGTATGAATCTCCCTGAAGTCACGGCGATCAACGAGTCGTCCGGCAGACGGTATTTGCGCTGCAATTCTCTCCTGGCATCTTCCGGCGAGAAGTTGTGAACAGCTTTGTCGATGCCGGTTGGTATCACCTGAACCATACTTTCCGAAATGTACTCTAACCTGGTGATCTGTCGCTTAAGAGCATGCGATGGCGTAATTACACCATCCAGTAAGCGGGGTGTCAGCCAGTGATGAACTAGCCTGTCCCGAGTAAGATCGATTCCGGCTCGCCAGATCACCTTCACATTACCCTGCCAGTGCGCCGCCAGTCCACCAAGGCGGATAGCCTTATTGAAGTTGGCCATAACGACATCGATGTGATGGGCAGCCATATATCGCTTTAGCCTGACGATGGTGACGGGATTAAAATCACCCGAGATACCGAGTTCGAGAGTAGTTATATTTGGCTCGGTCAGTTTGCTTCGCCGCAGAAACTCCGAGCCGGCGCGACCGGCCACCGTGACGCGATGGCCCCGGGATATCAATCCTCTGGCCACCAGGCCAATCCAGTTTTCGACACCGCCGAAAATCTCCCGCTCGATCGTATCCAGGAACAGAATGTTCATGATACGTCTCGAAACTGCATTGAATACAGCCTCTTGTACAGGCCATCTTGTTGCATAAGGATATCGTGTGAACCACTTTCGACAATCCGTCCCTCATCGAGCACCAGTATGCGATCGGCGTTCTTAATGGTGGACAAGCGATGAGCAATCACCAGCGTGGTCCGGTTCTGCATCAGTCGGTCGATGGCCTCCTGCACAAGGATTTCCGATTCAGTGTCTAGAGCGGAGGTCGCCTCGTCAAAGATCAGGATCTGTGGGTTTTTCAGAAGCGCCCGGGCGATAGCCAGGCGTTGTCGCTGGCCCCCGGAGAGGCGCACGCCCCGGTTGCCGACCAGCGTGTCGTAACGCTCCTCGAACTGGTTGATGGATTCATCCGCATTGGCCATCCGGGACGCCGCCACCACTGATACATCCGGTATGCCGTCCAGACCGTAGGCGATATTGTTCCGGATCGTGTCGTTGAACAGGTACGTCTCCTGCGTAACAATGCCCATCAGGCCGCGAAGCGAACTGAGCTTGAGACTTCGGATATCCTGCCCGTCGATCAGGATTTTTCCCTTCTGCGGATCATAAAAGCGCGGCAGGAGATCAAACAAAGTCGATTTGCCCGCACCCGACGGCCCAACCACTGCCACCACTTCCCCTTTCTTTACATCAAACGAGATATTCCTGAGCACTGTTTCGTACTCGTTATAGCTGAAAGTTACATCGTTGTACACAATCTCGTCTGTGAACTGGCTGATCGGCCGGGCTTGCGGGCTATCCTTGATCTTCTCCTTCGTATCCATCACCTCGAAAATGCGTTCCGCTGCCGCCATTCCTTCCTGGAGCTTTATATGTATCCGGCTGAGCGACTTGGCCGGCTTGATCATCGAAAACATAGCCAGGATGTAGGTCATAAAATCACCGGCGTCGAGATCACCGCCGCCGGAGATGATACGTGACCCGGCAAAAAGGAGAATAATGATCCCGGCAACTGTCGCCAGCGTGTCGTTGATCGGTGATGCCAGATGGCGGATACGGGTCATACGAAGGAGCGCCCGGAAGTAGTTGTAGGTCGATCGGAAGAACTTCTTCGATTCAAACTGCTCCATCGAAAACGCTTTTACAATCCGTATGTTATTGATCGTCTCTTCCAGCACCGAATTGACATCCGCCATTCGCTTCTGCGAACGTTCCGAATACTTGCGAAGTTTCTTGCCAATATACCAGATGAAGCAAAAGACCACGGGAAGAATCACCATCGCCAGTAGTGTCAGTTTCCAACTGAGAATAATAAGGAAAGAGAAGAACAGAACCATCTCCAGACTGTCCGTAACCAGCCGGTTGAAACCGACATCAAGGGAATCGTTGAGGACGACAACATCGTTGGTCACCCGGGATATGATCTGTCCT
>JAOZPL010000049.1:7216-9820 GCA_029932795.1 Candidatus Zixiibacteriota bacterium
ACGGTGAAAATAGTCCACGGAGAGCCGTTGATACTTGGCAAACAGGTCGTCCCTGAAACGCCGCATCACCGATTGCTGCACAAACGCCATGAAAAAACCCTGCGAATACAAAAAGAGGTTCTTGGCCACTACCACGATTAGAATCAGCCAGCAGAATCTTACCAGCGTACCCTGCCTTGTTTCAGCAGCCACAGCAGCATTAATCTGAGCTTTCATCCACTCCTTGATACTGCCTACTGAGTCGGAGACCTTGGAGACCATTCCATTCTCCGATATACCCACTGACTCTGCCTCGGTGACCTGTTTCCGTACCTCAATCTGCTCCTCAGGCAGACCAGGAATCGATTCGACCTGGAAAAGAGTCATCAGAAGCGGCCCCACCATCCAGATCAACAGCGCTGAAAACAGCGCATGGAAACCGGCCGATGCGGACGCGGTCACCAGTTGCTTCCAGTAGGGTTTCAGAACTGAGAAACTACGCCGGTAGAGACTCATGGGTTGACTCGTTTTTCAATCATAACTTGAAATTATCACTATTTCTTATCGTCTTGTCAACTCGGTTGACTTCTGACAGTTCAGGGAACAATTCGCACCGCACCGGGTGGCACTCTTACGAAGAACTTGCTTGCCTTCACTCTGGCGCTTGCCCGGTACTCCCGCCGGCTGGCACGCAGGGAAAGCCTTTCACCGTCAGTATAACTGAACTTCCGGATACGCCAGCCGTCTGGCTGAAGATCATACGTCAATTTGATCTGCCACAGGCAGCCTTCCATAGAGACATAGAAAGTCGGACGTTTTCTCTTCTCATAGTTGGAGACAACTCTTATCTGCCTGCCTAGCTCCAGCGAATCCGGTAGATTTCGGAAAAGCCGCAGTATATCTATGTCTCCAAGACTGAACGGACAGGCGGATGATGCCATAACGTCATAGATAGCTTCATCCACAAACTCTTTTCTCGTCGGGAAGTACACCGTCAGCGAATCTGCTGTCAGACGGCCTTTCAACGCCCCCTTCCCCAGGTACGCCCGGCCACCCAGAGCCAGAGCGAAATCGGTCTGAAAAACCTCCAGCCGGAGAGAGGTCCGTTTGCCGTCACGCACCAGTTTACAGTCAAACAGATATGCCTCGGCAGGTACCTTTCCGGTCGCCGCCATAGCTGTCCTTTCGTCAACTGGTGATTCCTGATATGGCATACCACACCCGAGCAGGAGGCCGAGCAGTGCAATTGTGCTGAAAGCCATCATCGCAACGGCAACGTACAATCGTTGCCTGGTGTTAAATATCAGGTTGTGTCTGCGCATTTCCTAGCCACCCAGAATCAGGCGAATGACAGCAACAACTGGCGGCCACAAGAAAACCCATAATACGCCGGTAACCATCAGAAGTATCAGAATGAACGGCGCTATCCGGTCAAACTGAGCCAGTTTCGGTTCCAGCTCTTCGGGAAGCAGGTACTTGAAAATGTGTGAACCGTCCAGAGGGAAAAGAGGAATAAGATTGAAAACCGCCAGAGTGATATTGATACTGACCATAATTGTAAGAAAATGCATAACCGGCCAGGTACCCAGTGCCAGCCCCTGGATTACGCGATACAGAAAACCGGCGATCAGTGCCAGACCCACATTTGAAAGGGGTCCGGCCGCCGACACCCAGAAATGGGCAAAGCGTCGATTACGGAGATTATACGGGTTGACCGGTACCGGCTTGGCCCACCCGAAACGAAACTGCGAGAGAACCATCACCAATGTGCCCACGAGATCAAGATGAGCCAGCGGGTTAAGGGTCAGACGTCCTCGATCCCGGGCGGTGGTGTCCCCGAACCTGTATGCGGTCCAGGCATGAAAATACTCGTGCACTGTTAGAGAGAACAGAATGATTGGTGCGCCAAACAGTGCCCGCTGTATGAACTCATCTCCGAACATCTCTTCCTTAATCCCCTTCCGACTGCCGCCGTGATACCGCCGCCGAGTTTGCATCGTAGAAGCGCCAATGCTGATCGACCCCTTTTCTGACTCCAATCCTCGGGGACTCCATCACCACCGGTGCACTCTCAGCCCGATCTTCCAGAAAAAGCGTCCCCCCTGTAAGATCAAGGCCGTTATGCGCGACTGTCAAACCGAATGACCGGCAGAACTTTCCCGGTCCGCTGAGTATCCGCGCTTTTTTTTGCCCAGGCGAGTTGTGCTGCATCAATTCCAGTCCCTCGCCCGGCTCCGCCGCTCGGAGCAACACCGCCGCTGGGAAACCCTCCCTCTCCGTCACAAAGTTAAGACAATGATACATACCATAAATAAAGTAAATATAACTGAATCCAGGCTTACCGAACATGATTTGATTTCGCAATGTCAGCCCGGGGGCAGCGTGGCAGGCCGGGTCTTTTCGACCAATATATGCCTCGACCTCGACAATCCGGGCCGATAACCGCCCTGCTGGAGAATCATACACCACGTACTTCCCCAGCAGTTCCGGAGCGACCTCCAGTGTCGGCCGATCATAGAACGCACGGGCAAGCCTTTTGGAGCCTTTGCGAGCCATTCTAACAGTTAAACCTCAATCTCCTGGCTGTGGAGCCTGCCACTCATGCCCGGTGCTGCTGATCCCTGA
>JAOZPL010000050.1 GCA_029932795.1 Candidatus Zixiibacteriota bacterium
CCAGATTGTGGGTGATGATCTGTTTGTGACCAATCCCAAAAGGCTGGCCCGCGGTATCCGGGAGAAATCGGCCAATTCGATTCTTATTAAGCTGAACCAGATCGGCACGCTGACGGAAACTCTGGACACGATCGGCATGGCGCAAAAAGCAGGCTACACGGCGGTAGTCTCGCACCGTTCCGGTGAGACGGAAGATACCACTATTGCCGATGTCGTCGTTGCCACCGGCGCGGGACAGATCAAAACCGGTTCTATCTGCCGGACGGATCGCATCGCCAAGTACAATCAATTGCTTCGAATTCAGGAGACAATCGGCAAACATGCCATTTATCCCGGCATGGATGTCTTTTACAATATCAGTCGGTGAGGGGGCTGGCATTTCATTAATCGTGCTGTCCTGCGCCCTCGCGTGACAGCCTTCCGATTGAAAAGCGTCAGGCGGGGTCACCTGACACCACGTGAAAACTCGGAACCCGACCTACTTAACCTCACACCGCCGGTGGAGTATTCGTAGTAATTGTAGGTCAGGAGCCCTGCGCTCCTGACATGAGTGCGGCTGCGCTCCTGACATGCCCGGCTGTTTTTTCTTGCCCGTCTGCATGGCCGTCTTTTTATTCGCTACATGCCTCGCCGTGTGAAGAAAAAGCCCTCGTTGTTGACCCCCGCAGGATCGCTGTTGAAGCGCCTGTCCAACACAGATGCCCGGCTTCGACGGCGAATAGTCCGGTATGGCCTCTGGATAATCGGTCTCATTTTTCTCTACTCCCTCATGAGTGGTACTTACGGTCTTCCACGGATTGTCAAACTCAAGATGGAAAAAGAGACCTTGATCGAGGCCAACCGGAAGCAACTGGTCGAGCTGGTGGACGCGACCCGGCTGAGAAACATGCTCAGGTACGATGACACTTATATCGAGTGGATCGCCCGCAGCAGGTATTATATGGTTCGACCCGACGAGACCATTTACCGTTACCGGGGTCGCTAGGATCCCATGCCGCTAGAAAAAGCCGAGGCTGTGATCCTCAAATCATTTGACTGGTCGGAGTCTTCACGGACAGTGCACTTTATTACCCGTGAGTTTGGAAAACTTGCGCTCGTGGACAGGGGAGGTCGGCGTCTGAATACGAAGCGGGGACGCCTGTTGCCTTTCAGCAGAATGGAGGTCACTTTCTATGCCTCGCGAAAGGAAACCAGCGGCTATATCTCTGACGCCGAAATGATCGAACCTTTCTCCTTTGAAAAAGAGGGGACGCTCGGACGGCTGGCTTATGCCTCGGCGGCCTGTGAACTGCTTTATCTGCTATTGCCCGACGAAGAACCGCAAACGGTGCTTTACGGTTATTTTATTTCTTATCTGCGTCAGGTGACTCAGGTTGAGAAACGCTGTCTGCCGGCCCTGTTTATTGCTTTTTTCCTGCGGTTGCTGTCGCAGCTTGGCTATAAACCCTCACTGGCATACTGCTGTGGTTGCGGAGCGGAGATCGCGAATCTGACCGCTGAAGAGGAGCTGCTTCAGTTTTCGCCGGAACGTGGAGGACTGATCTGCCGGGCTTGTCAGAAACCGGGAGAGTATTATATTGGCCTTTCGGCCGGGGAAGCCAAACTGCTTGAGACCTTGCAGCGCGCATCCTTAAACGAGGCTGCTTCCCTGCCGATAGGTTATCGGGACGCCCGGCATTTGATAGAAGTGCTGACCAGTTTCCTCAAGTTCCATTCCGGTCTGTTGTCGGACCTGAGGTCGCTGGCGTTCCTCGAAAAGCTGAAAACCAGTCAGTTGAACGGATAAAAAAAGATGACAGCCAAGAAGACCAACGACATGATGGACAAGATAGTGTCGCTGTGCAAACGGCGCGGCTTTGTATACCCCTCCTCGGAAATCTATGGTGGGCTTGGTTCCTGCTGGGACTATGGCCCGCTGGGCGCGGAGTTGAAACGCAATATCGACAGCTTCTGGTGGGATGCCATGACTAACCGGCGGGACGACATTGAGGGTCTGGACGCCTCTATTCTGATGCATCCCCAGGTCTGGCATACGTCCGGCCACGTGGAGGAGTTCTCCGATCCGTTGGTTGACTGCAAGACGTGCAAGGGACGGTTTCGCGCCGACAAGCTGGAAGAAAGCCGCTGTCTGCTGAAACCATCCAAGACGCCGCTGGAGTGCGGCGGTGAGCTGACACCACCCCGCCGCTTCAACCTGATGTTCAAGACGTTTATGGGGCCGGTCGAGGATGAATCGAGTATCACCTATATCCGCCCGGAAACCGCCCAGGGGATATATGTCAATTTCCTCAATGTCAAGAACTCATCCCGGCAGAAGATTCCGTTTGGGATTGCCCAGATCGGCAAAGCGTTCAGAAACGAGATCACGCCGGGTAATTTCATCTTTCGTACCCGTGAATTCGAGCAGATGGAGATGCAGTATTTCATCCATCCCGATGAGGATGAAAAGTGGTTTGAGTACTGGCGGGAGCAACGCTGGCAGTGGTATAAGGCTCTTGGAATCAACATGGACAAGCTGCGCTGGCATGAGCACGAGAAGGATGAACTTGCTCACTATGCTAAGAAGGCTTATGATATCGAGTATGAATACCCCTTCGGCTGGCAGGAACTGGAGGGCGTCCATAACCGTACCGACTTCGACCTGACACGTCATATGGAAGCCACCGGCAAGGACCTGCGCTATTTCGATGAGCGGTTTCCTGAGAAGTTTATCCCCTATATCATCGAAACCTCGGCCGGTTGCGATCGGACACTGCTGACCGTTCTGGTGGATGGCTACGATGAGATTGAGGTCAAAGGAGAGAAACGTGTCTTTTTGCGCCTGTCGCCCAGGATCGCACCCATCAAGGCGGCGGTGTTTCCGCTGGTAAAAAAAGACGGGATGCCGGAGTTTGCCCGGAATGTCCATCAGCAACTCAAGAAGCGGTTCAAAGTCTTTTACGATGAGTCCGGAGCGGTTGGTAGGCGTTATGCACGTATGGATGAAGCCGGTTGTCCTTATTGTATTACAGTCGACGGTCAGACGCTACAGGATGAAACAATGACTGTCCGCGAGCGGGACTCCATGGAACAAACACGTATGAAAACGGAAGAGATTATTGACTTCCTGGCTGATAAGGTCAGGGGTTAGGTTTCTCGTAGTGCCGGCAATATCCCGCGCGGTTCAGCAGGTGTATAGGACTGTCAGGGCAGAGGTAACTTCCTTCTCACCAGATCTCTTCTTCGATGGCGCGGGCGATGTCTTCGACAGTGGGATACATAGTGGGTTTGTCACTGCGCGGCTTGTTGCGTTTATCCCTTAGCGCGTGGCCGTTTATAATGACGGTTGGCGATTTAACCGGCTGCTCAGATTCTATAATTCGGGCCAGAATCCCTCGATCCCGAACGTATTCCCAGACGAAGTCTCTTGTTTGAGCCTGGCGGGGATCTTTCCGTGAGTAGATCAGGCCGATCTCCATCTCTGCCTCCTTGGCATCAACTTATATTCATACAATTGGTCGGTCAACAAGAATCTATATCTTATACGGATAGGAGGCCGATCTGTCACACGCACCGGTGGGATTTTTAATATTTTTTCTATAAAGCAAGTTTAGGACAGGTTGCCATTAAGGACTGATTCGAGAAGCTGCTTTCAAGCTACCATGATGGGGTATTCGTTGCGCGGTTCCACCTGCCCGATCTGCCTGTCCGGCAGACCATTGTCCCTGAGAGCGCGCTGGAAACCCCCAGCTCTGTCTTCGGGCACGGCAATCAGGAGACCGCCGGAAGTCTGCGGGTCAAACAGGACTATCCGGTATCTTTCATCGGTCTTGTCGGTGAAATGTACCTTACCATCAAGATAATCGCGATTGTTCCTCCCTCCACCTGGGACCATCTCCGGTATGGCGAGTTCCAGTGCCTGCTGCAGAAGTGGCAGCCGGTTGGGGAAGACCCGGATTGTCACGTCCGACGCGCAGGCAATTTCATAGGCGTGACCCAGAAGGCCGTAGCCGGTTATGTCGGTGGCGGCGTGGGCGTCGTGGGACAACATCAGCTCGGCAGCCTTGCTGTTCAGTGCCGTCATCTGGGCAATGGCAGCATTGACAGGGTCGCCATCAACAGCATTCTTCTTTATTGCAGTCGTAATTAGACCTGTGCCAAGTGGTTTGGTCAAGAAGAGTATGTCGCCTGGTTGGGCACCGGCGTTGGTCAGTATCCTAGCCGGGTTGATCAGGCCTGTCACAGCCACGCCGTATTTGAGTTCTTTGTCCTTGATGGAATGTCCGCCAACAATAAAAGCCCCGGCTTCCTCGATTTTCTCGCTGCCCCCCCGGAGGATTTCGGTAAGGATATCCGGTGCCATTTCTCCGACGGGGAAACCGACGATATTGAGTGCTGTAAGGGGACGGCCACCCATGGCGAAGACATCCGAGAGGGCGTTGGCGGCTGCTATCCGGCCAAAGTCATAGGGATCGTCAACAATCGGCGGAAAGAAATCGACCGTTTGCACCAGCGCCTGATTTTCACTGATTCTGAAAACAGCGGCATCGTCTGCCTTGTTAAAACCTACCAGAAGGTCCGGGTGCTTCGTTTGCGGCAGTTTTTTGAGGACTTCAGTCAAGAACCTTGACCCCAGTTTTGATGCTCAACCGGCGGAACTGACCTCGGCGGTCAGTTTGATGGTGGCTTCCCGACGTTTGTCTTCCATAGCTACAAACTAACACGAACCACAGATTATCGCAACCTCTCGTTGGCTCGTACAGCTTCGGCAAACTGAACAGTATCTCAGCCGGGCTGCTGTCTTAATCCGGTTCGCTTTGTCGAAACGGAGCCGGACGTCATGTGCAAAGTATGCACAGCGGTTGGCGGAGATGGACTCTTCAAATCCGGCTGGAGTTTCCGATGAAATAAAGAGTCGGTGCTGGATGCCCGGTGAATGGAAACGATACAGATCTGAAGGATGCATGTCGCAATGGTCGCTACGGTTTTCATTGCTGTTCCTCTGGAGCTGGCAGCATGATTACAAGATCCTATTGGATGAGCGTTTTGAGAAATGAACGGGCGGTCTGATCCCCGGCAGAACAGGTCAGCAGCAAAGTGATGTCAACGGGACCATGTAAGGCGGGAGTCAATGAGTCACAAGATTACAACTCTGCGTATTGATGAAATCCTCCTCTCTGAGGGATTTGTCAGCGAGGAACAGATCAAAGAGGCCCTTGCCTTTCAAAAGGAGTACGGAGGCAAACTGGGCTCGCATCTGCTGCGTTTCGGATACATCAATGAAACCAAGCTTCTGGCGGCGCTTGAAAAGCAGTTTGGCTGCGAGAGCATACAACTCTCCGAAATCGAAATACCTGAGATTGTCCTCAGGTTCATTCCAGCCAGGATAGCTTTGGCAAGAGGAGTGATCCCGTTCGATTACGACACGGAGAACAATATCCTCAAAGTGGCCTGTGAGAATCCGGTGGATCGGCATTTGAGAGACGAACTAAGGTTCTTAGCGCGTGGCAAGGGTGTTCGGCTGTATGTGGCGGCTGAAACTGCGCTCAAATCGGCCTTTGCCAGGTATTACTCCTCTGCGGAGCTGGCCCCGGAAACAGAAAAAGTGGCATCGGAGAAGCAGGCCGCCCAAGAGGTAGAAACGGAGATTGAGTCATCCATTACAACGGAAAACGAAAAGGCGATTCTTCTGGTCTCCGATGAGCAGGAAGATGACGAACTGCTGAGGCGACTTCTGGAACAGGAGCAATTCAGGGTGGAGATGGTCGACTCGGCTGATAGTGCCATCACTGTTATCGGCGATAAGAAGTTTGGTGCCGTTTTCATCCGTGATACTGTTCAGGGGGATTATATTGATTTGATTGACCGGCTGAGGAAAATTTCCCCCAGTATCAAAGTTCGCTATTACGAATCGGCTGGCAAGTTGTTGCTGGATGACATTGTCGCTAACGATAGTACCGATTTAATGGTCAGGAATCTCGACCTGCTGACCTCGCTACTGACTCTGAAAGAAAAACTACCGTCTAATCATGCCGGCATGGTTGGCCATTATGCTAATCAGATTTGCCTGCGCCTGGGCCTGCCTGCTAAGGATCGGCTGGCTATTATGAACGCCGCGTACCTGCATGATCTGGCTAAATTCTATTATGGCGATGTAGATCAGACTGACGACCAGCATGTACTGGTTACCCTGACAGCAAAACTTCTGGAATCACTGGATTACTCTCCGCTCGTGATCGGAGTGCTCAGGTCGATGTATATGAATCTCGGCAACAAGTACACTCGTCGGCTTCCTATCGAGGTGCTCGGAGGGAGTATTGTTACGCTGGCGGATATCTTCTGTGAGCATCTGCTGCCTGAAGAAAAGATTTCTCTGGATCGATTCGATGAACTCAAGGGGATGTTGCATGATATGGTCGGCAAGCTCCTCCTGATAGAGGTGGTCGAAGCATTCCTTGATCTGGTTCAGGAGGAAGTGCTGGCGGTTCCGAACAATGAGGGATTCTGTCAGGTGATGATCTACTCCGAGGAGAGCCAGGTGCCCGTGTCCCTTGAGGATCGTCTGGAACAGGAAGGTTTCCGTACCGTAATCCAGACCTCCATAGACAAGCTGGTCGATCTCTTTGAGCGCAGCCACCCGGATATTCTTATCCTGTTCAAACCTGGTGTAGCACCGGAGATTGTCGGCTTTGTTGACGGACTTACCAGGCGTGGTATTGACATAAACAGCGTTTCGACGCTCCTGCTTACTGACAGTTCCTTCACTCAAGAGCTGGCCTTACTGCTGGAGAGGGGAATCGAAGATATCATTCGTATAGATGATAACCCGGACCTGCTGATTGTCAAAATGAAGAAGATCCTTGAGCGACTTAAGTCCAATAAAATTCTGCGGTCCCCGGCCGGGAGTCAGGTCGGTATCGGCGGGTCGCTTAAGGATATGAACCTGATTGGCCTGCTGCAAGCGCTGGGGCCGGGGATACAGACAGTCAGGATTGTGATTCGCTCTCACGGCCATTGTCTCACGGTCTACCTGGATCACGGTAATATCGTTTTTGCAGAACTGAACGACAGGAAGGGGGCCGGGGCCATTTACGATGCTGTCTCATGGAGTGACGGCAGTTGGACCGTTGATCCGGTCAGCCCGGACAGTCTGCCTGATTCAAACAACGAACTGGCCAATGAGTACATTCTTGCCGAGTGCCGTCGACTTCTCGACGAACATTCACGGAACCGGGTCGAATCCAGCACTATGAACAGTTGACACATCTGTCGGCTGCAGATTGTTATTGCCTGGCGAGTCGGGTGAGATAGACGATCTTTGTGCGCTGTTGGTGGCGGGTTGTTTTGGGTATGGCGTCAAAGTAGCGATTCATCATTTGTGCGTGTTTTCTCGCTGCTGCGCGTTTTTCAAGCTTCTCAAGACAACAGCAGATATAGTAATCGCACTCGATCAGATTGTAGTAGTTACCGGGGAGGGTGATGACACGCAGCCGAAGCCGTCTAAAAGTTTCGAGACTTCCCTGGTAATCCTTGTTTCTGTAGCAGGCGGTCGCCAGGGGCCAGAGGAATGATTTGCCGTGTGGGTATTTGTTGAGCAACTCGCGCGTAATCGTAATGACCGAGTCGTATTCCTTCTTGTCCAGCCAGATCCAAACCAGGGCGCTCCGGGCGGCCTCTCGTGAGAGCAGCGATGAATCGGCGGCCAGATACAGCTCCGTGATCCCCTTATCTTTTTCGTTCCTGAGGATCCGGAACCAGCGAAGCAGACCGCCCTTGGCAGACTTCCAGTAATGATAAGAGCCCAGTCCCAGATAAAGATCATAAAGACAACTATCGGCTTTCAATCCCTCGCTGTAGGCCGACCTGGCGGCAAAGCCATGTTTGATGGCCTGCAGGAGCGAGCCGAACCGTGACTCCCACAGAGAACGATATGCCCTGGCGTGTCCGAGCATAAGGTACATCCAGGCTCGTGTTTTGTTCGAACAGGTGTCTAGGCAGCGGGTGGCGGTAGCTTCCGTTGAGTCAAGTAAGTGCCTGAACACCTCCGGGTTGAGATTCTCTTCCTGATCAGCCATTTCACCCATCAGGGCAGCCGCTTTGAACAGGTAGCCGACCGGATCATCGGGAAACGTTTCGATATACGAGTCATAGAGTGAGTCAACGGCAGTAAAGCGGTCGTTGAATAACAACTCTTGTCCCAGATTGAGGATATGGGTCTTAGCGCTGTTCATGTAAGGTTCGTTTGCAGGAAGGCGTGCTGGGGAGGATATAAGAATGGTGGCCAGTACAAAAAAACAACCCGCTTGTTTTCTCATGCCGGTAATACTATCGGGCCATCAAGATGATGGCAATAAGAAAATAATAAGTAACTATCGCTTAGATTGGCTCGACCTCGGGGAGGAACTGCAGTAAGTCAATGTCACGGTCGGTAGTGACAGTTACAATCACCACGGTGCCGGTCTGATAGTACAGCAGGCGACAGTTGCGACAATAGTGCTCGAAGAAGCTGGCATCGCCTACCTTGATGGCGTTCTCCCTGATTTCGTCCGGGATTTTCAGTTCGTCGGTCTCGGCGACAAAAACGGAGACGCACTGGCTGTCATTATCATAGACGAAATGGACTACTTCGGCACCGGATACCTTCTCAATCAGACCACCGGCCAGCTGAAAGTCTTTCACTTCCTCGCAAGGGCTGCAGTTCATGTCGTTGGAGACGCGGGCCAGTGAGACTGATGTAGCGCTGGGATTCTGAAAGCGGCCTATGTTCTTCATCACACTCAAATGGGACTCTCTTAGAGGTACATAATTGGCCTGGTGTTGAAAGAAACCACCTAAGAGGGCGATAGCGCCAACTACCAGCACCAGTGACGCCGCCAGGGCGAGAGCTGTCGCCGCTCTAAAAAAGGGGGGTCTTCTCCTGTCGGATGCCGGGGCTTTGGCGTCGATGCCGTCTATCTGACTTAGTATCCGGGATTTGAGGATGTCAACATTAGGAAGTGATATGTCTTGTTTTATTTTTTCGTTAATGAAAGCCTGGAGCGCCCCCTCAAAACGATAAATATCAAAGCAGTTACGACACTTCTCCAAGTGTTCCTGAACCCGTGCGGTGTCTGTATCCGAAGTCTCTTTGTCAATGATGTCGTAAAGCAGCTTTAATGCTTCCTGACAATTCATCTGGCGGTACCCCTGATGTAGCCGTTCTTGAGAGCATGGTCAAACAGTTGTTTCTGCAGGATTTTTCGACCCCGGTGGAGCCGTGACTTCACGGTGCCGAGTTGAAGATTGGTGATGTCGGCAATCTCCTGGTAAGAAAATCCTTCCAGGAATGACAGCACGACCACCACTCGGAAATCATCCGGCAGTTCTTCTATAGCCTTTTTAACGTCATCATCAACAAGCTTGGCGAAAAGTTCATGTTCCGGGTTCTCCTCGTGACTGACCTGGGCAAGTTGACCGTAGAGATAGTTATCATCAATCTCGTCAACATTCACAGCGACTGGGGTACGAGCTTTTGACCGATAATCATTTATGAAGATGTTGGTCATTATTTTGTACAACCAGGCCCGGCAGTTTGACCCGGGTTCGAACCTGTCCCAGTTCCGATAAGCCTTGACGAATGCTTCCTGTACCAAGTCCTGAGCGTCGCTTTCGTTTTTGGCCATCCGCAGAGCAGTTCGATAAAGGGCATCCATGTGCGGCACGGCCTCTTTCTCGAAGGTTGTCCGCCTGGCCTTTGTTTCTGTTTTTTCAGCGGACATCGGCCGGTATCTCGTTTTCTTGGTACTGCAAGAACTGACCGACCGGTGCTACTGAATAGA
>JAOZPL010000345.1 GCA_029932795.1 Candidatus Zixiibacteriota bacterium
ATGGAAATAGTCGATCAGGGGTTCGCCAAGCCGCGGTCATACACGGACAAGAAAATCTCATGGACTGAAGTGCTGGGTTCGGATGCTCATCACCCATCTGGCAGTCCTGGTCAGCAGTTTCCCGGCAGCCACTTCACATGGGTCAAGATGGGAGCACCCAGCATCGAGGGATTGAGGCTAGCTCTCTTGGATGGTCCACTTTCAGTGCGCAGGTCCGACCAGAACGCGAGTGACCCGAACGGTCATGCGCCGCTGGCATTGGAATCCATAGAGATCACGCAAGCACGTTACCTGGGGCGTTCCCAGCAATTTGTTGTGGGACTCAACCCTTGGCTAAATGCCGTTATCGGCGGCAGGGGCACGGGTAAGTCAACGATCGTTGAGTTCCTTCGAATAGCTCTGCGCCGGGAGGATGAACTGCCGGATGATCTAAAACCGGAGTTTGAGAAATACGGGCGGGTCTACCCGGATCGAGAAGACGGTGGTTTACTAACAGGCAACGCTGCAATTAGGGCGATTTATCGTAAGAACGGCTCCAGGTTTCGTGTCCAATGGAATCCTTCCGGAGACATTGATCCTATTCAACAAGATACCGACGGCAGCTGGCAATCCGCAGAAGGCGACATTCGGCAACGGTTCCCGGTGAGGATTTACAGCCAGAAGCAGATATTCCAGCTCGCAAAAACACCGCTTGCCTTGCTTAGGGTTGTCGACGAAGCGCCGGAGGTCGATCGGCATTCCTGGGCCGAAAAATGGAAAAAGGAGGAAGGACAATTCCTTTCACTGCGAGCGAAGGCAAGGGAGATAGAAGTTGGTCTTGCCGAGGAGCCACGTCTTCGGGGAGAACTCGACGACGTGAAAAGAAAACTGGCTGTTTTTGAAGAGGCGGGGCATGCTGATATTCTCAAAGCCTTCCAGAAGCGGAGTCGCCAGCAACGGGAAGTTGAAGCGTGGGCGGAAGGCTGGACTGGCACAGGGGAACAGTTGCGTAGAGTCGCGAGCGATATTGTCCCGGATCTCCTGGATGAAACCACTTTTGACCCTGATTCAGAGGAAGATGCTGAATTGCGAAAACATGCCACCAAGGTACGTGACAGCTTGGATGAAATCCGCAAGGCGGTAGAAACTCTGGCATCGCGAGCAGATGAAATCGTCACTGAGTGGCGGAAGAAGATGGATGGGTCATCGTGGAAACGGAGCGTGGATGCCGCCGTCAGGAATTATCATGAATTACGGAATAAACTGGAGCAAGAAGGAGCGGGCGATCCTGCGGCTTACGGCGAGCTGGTACAGCGCCGTCAGTCCATCGAGCAACGGCTGAAAGAACTGGATGAGCGCAAGAAACAAATTAATGAAATAAGAAAACAAGCGGAAACACACCTGCAGCGACTGTTGGAAATTCGTCGGGAACTTACCGAATCACGCCGGAAATTTCTCAATGACGTTCTGAGTGAGAACCGGTATGTCAAAATACAGGTTATCCCGTATGGAGCCAGGGAAACAGTTGAAAGGGAGTTTCGCCGGTTGCTTCATAGAGAAGACGGAGGTTTTGAGAAAGACATTGGGTCGCCGGGTGGTGAAGGATTGCTTAACACACTTTATGGGAATGCTGACGGCAGTGAAAAAATTGAGCGGAATCTTGCGACAATCAAAGAAAAGGTCAGTAAAATAGCGTCTGGACAAATCGACGGTGGCGCAGTAGCAGACAGACGTTTCGCGACCCATATCGGCAAGCTTCCGCCCGAGGCTATTGACCGCCTCGATTTGTGGTTTCCGGAAGATTCCCTTGACGTCCGGTACAGCACATCGGGTGATGGACAGAATTTCCGCTCGATTCAGGAAGGGTCACCTGGTCAGAAGACGGCAGCGTTGCTGGCTTTTCTACTTTCCTACGGAGAGGAACCGTTGATTCTGGATCAGCCGGAGGACGACCTGGACAACCACTTGATCTATGACCTGATCGTTACCCAGTTGCGGGAGGTCAAACGCCATCGGCAGGTTATTGTGGTCACGCACAACGCGAACATTGTCGTCAATGGTGATGCGGAACTCATAGTTGCCCTTGCGGCTCGTGGTGGAGAAACGCAAAAGGAATGCGAAGGCAGTTTACAAGTGAAAACAGTGCGGGAAACGATTTGTGCCGTTATGGAAGGCGGACGCAAAGCATTCGAAAATCGTTATCGCCGCATTGCATTGGAGGGACGCCATGTTTGACAGTAAGGAAGAACTGTTACAAAAAATACGACTTGGGGAAGACACAACCTTAGAACTTAAGAGTGTCCGTTTTCGCGGCGATAAAATAGAGGGGCCTTCACGGGATAATCTGGCCGATGAGATAGCGGCAATAGCCAATACGCGCGATGGAGTTCTGCTGCTGGGGGTTGACGATAAGACAAAAGAAATAATCGGGATACCAGTTGATAAGCTGGATCTGGTAGAGCGATATGTGTTTGAGATTTGTGAACAAAGCATTAAGGCTCCCGTTGTTTTTCGGTCTTTT
>JAOZPL010000051.1 GCA_029932795.1 Candidatus Zixiibacteriota bacterium
AGGTGATCTCAATATGGCGCTTAAGCAGGCCGAACGGATGTATGAAGCCTGCCGAGAAGCTAATCCTCAGGACAAGCTCTGCTACTTGGACTACTTGATTCAGATTCTTGCGGAAAAGGGTGAGGTTGAAGAGGCAGAGGAAATGGCTGCTGATTTCAGAAGGGATGTCGAAACCTCGAAGGAATCGTCCTATGCTGCGTCTCACTCATTTATCAGCGGGATTATCGAGCTTGCAACAGGAGATTACAAGGCTTCAGTTAGTCATCTGGAATACGCAGCAGACAGCACGTTTGACCGTTTCTCTGCTAACTACTTCCAGACTCACCTGACGCTGGCCAGAGCCTACCTGGAAGCAGGTATGTACGACCAGGCTATCGAGGAATATGAGAGCCTGCTGTCGAATTATGGTTACGGTCGCCTGGACTGGCTAATCCATATGACCAAAGCACACTACCACCTTGCTCAGGCCTACGAAGAATCCGGTAGAAGGAGGGAGGCGGTTGAGCAGTACAAAGCGTTTCTCGAGGCCTGGAAAGACGCCGACTCGGGTATGGAATCCATAGAAGATGCCAGAGAGCGGCTGGCACAACTGAAAGGCGAATCGTGAGGTTGATGTGACAGGATATGCGAGAGTGACAAGAGCCATAGGCCGGATTTTACTGGTCACACTTTTGACTGTTACGCTTTCAACGGCGGTGTCAGGCCGCACTGCAGATGTCAGGCCCAGCCCCACACCAGTAGGAGCGGCCAACCTGGCATACTGCATCGCGAAACATGATATCGGCCAACTTGTGTTCGGAGTGAACAATAACGCTACCCTTGGCATCTGGTGTTCGCAATCCGGTTCTCAGGACTGTTTCACCGGAGAGATGATTCCCTATGGTGAGTATCCGAAAGGTTCCGAGACTATGTACCTGGCTGGAGCAGCCCTTTGGATCGGTGCCATCGTGGGACGAGACACGCTGGTGTCGGTCGGAGCCGGCATCAATCTTGCAAATGGGCAGTTTCATCCGGACGTACCTCCAATAGGGAACATGCGATACTACTCCACACTCGATCCGACCAAACCTGAATTCGATGGCGCAATTTCGGAGCAGGACTATATCGCTGTGTGCACCGACACCTTTACAAGTGGAGTATCGGGTCTGGAGATCGATTTTCTCACCGGCCAGTCTCACATTCCTCTGAATGTCGAAGTGACCCAGCGTTCAATGGCGTGGTCGTATTCTTACACCGAAGATTTCGTTCTGTTCGATCTGCAGATCAAAAACATCGGCCAGCAGAAACTGAACCAGGTCTATATGGGACTGTACGTGGATTGCGATGTGTGCATGGCCTTCCGGCATGCTGCCCAGGGACAGTCTGATGATATCTGTGGTTTTCTGCACCATGTTCCGGCGGATTATTTGCCGGAGGCATGTCCGGATGATGATTACGTGAACCTGGCCTGGGCTGCAGACAACGACGCGGACTTCTGGCTGTCTCCAGGCTTTCGTGTTCGGGATGTGACGGGCATGAGGGTGGTTCGCACACCGGCGGACTCCCCGAAAATATCGTTCAACTGGTGGGTAGGTAATGATCCCGCTCGAGACTATGGTCCACAGACACGAGCGAAATACAGGGAGCTGGGTCATGGTGGAACCGGTACGCCACGTGGTGACCGTAATATGTATCATTATCTTAGCAACGGAGAGTTTGACTACGACCAGATATACACTGCCGTAATATCGCCGCTGGACACTTTGTGGGTACCGCCGAATCAGGCAATTGCAGGTGACGTTGCGGATGGTTATGACGTTCGTTACCTGTTGTCCTGCGGTCCGTTTGATATAAATCCCGGGCAATGTCTGCCACTGTCGTTTGCATACGTGGCCGGTGAAAACCTCCACAACGATCCGGACAACGGGGCGAACCTACCATATAATCCCGACGTATATTACGAGAATCTCCAGTTCTCTGATCTGAGCAAGAATGCTATCTGGGCGGAGTGGATCTACGACAACCCCGGTGTTGATACCGACGGCGACGGGTATGCTGGTGTTTTCTACCCCTGTACACTGAGCAGAGGTGATGAACCGGTAATCCGGCAGATTGCGCGTCGGGGTGATGGCGTTCCGGATTTCCGGGGGGCGAGTCCGCCTCCGGCTCCCAAGCTGTGGGTCGAACCGCGGCTTGGAGCCATACACGTTCGCTGGAATGGTCTGCATTCGGAGACCACCCGGGACTGTTTCACGGGTGAGATTGACTTCGAGGGATACCGGGTGTACTTCGGGCGTGATGAAAGAAGAAGCAGCCTGTCAATTGTGCAATCCTATGACCTGGATAACTACCAGAAATGGGTATGGGACGATTCACTACAGGTTGAAGGCAGGCTTGGTGGGTTCGTTTGGAGTGACAGGCCCTTCATGCTTAGCGAGCTGCGCTGTCTGTATGCTCCGAACGGTTGTGATGATACCACGTGGAACCCGCTGGATTGGACCCGGACCCAGCCGTACGTTTTCCCTTCTGTCGGTGGTGACTCCGTATTCTACTTCAAACCACAGGATTTTAATTGTTCTGTTCTGGCGAACTATCCGAATGCCACGACGCAGATTCGTAAGCGTGACCTCAATGCTATCAAGCCCTCGCCTGAGTGGATCAAGGATACTGCACTCGTACCTGATTCGCTGCATGACAGGGTGCTGACGGAAGACGGGTATTTTCTTTACTATGAATATGAGTATACGATTGAGAATCTTCTCCCGACAATTCCTTACTGGGTCAATGTAACGGCTTTCGATTACGGATCGCCGCATTTCGGCTTATCGTCTTTGGAGACATCACCTACTGTTCGCCTGGCTGTAACTTATGCGCTGGAGTCTTCCGACTCCGTAGTGGCCAAGGGATTGAATGTATATGTATATCCAAATCCGTACCGGCTGGATGGTCGTTATCGTTCCAGTGGGTTTGAGGGACACAGACTTGGTGAGCGTGACAGGCCTGATGACCGGGTGCGCCGGATTCATTTTGCCAACCTGCCGCCGAGGTGTAGGATCAGTATATTCTCGCTCGATGGTGATTTAGTGCGGAAGATAGAGCATGATGTAGACCCGTCGGATCCACTGGCGAACCATGACACTTGGGATCTGATTACTAGGAACACTCAGTTGTTGGTGTCCGGTATGTACTACTGGGTAGTGGAGACACCTGATGGTGAGACACAGGTTGGGAAGTTGGTGGTGATCATGTAGCGATTGACCCTTCGTCCCGCACGTCTCTTTTCTGCTGATCGAGACCAGCAGGTGATATGCGCCTGTTTTTACCCACCAAGCATTAAAACAGACAAAAAGAAACAAATGCAGAAATATAGTATAAGATGACAAAATCGTTGTGATTCGTTTTTTACTGCCCTTATCGATCTGCATGTAGCCGATAAAACAAAGGTCTTGTAATCTGAGAGGGTGGCTTTTAGCTTGGAATTGTGAAAATAACGCGACGGACAGGAAGGAGATATGATACTATGGTGAGACCAGTCATAAAGGAACCCGGACTTCTGGCCGCGAGCATGACGGCTCTGATCCTTTTACTCGTGGCGTGCGGTGGGCAAAAGAGTACAAGGGAGGTGCTCAGTTCTGCCAGTTTCCTGCCGGAGAAGATTGATTCGCTGCATATCGAGAGATCTTCTGAAATACAAACGTTTGAGGGCGAAGCACTGTTTGAACACATTAACGGTGGGGCCGAGATTTATCATCAATACGCTTTTATTGAGGTGGCCACAGCCTATTACTTACGCGGCGAGACTGAAATCTCGGTTGATATCTATCGCTTTGCCAGTGAAGACAACGCGTATGGTCTATATACAACCATTCGGCCTGACAACCCGGCAATCGTCCAACTTGGTGTGGAGGGATTTGCCACTGAGACAACCATGGACTTTGTGAAGGGTATGTATGTTGTCAAACTAACCGGGTTTGAGGAGTCCCCGGAAACAGCTTCCGCGATTATTGATCTTGCCAGAGTTGTTGATGGGCTTATTCCCGGGACCACCAACCGCCCCGGGGCATTTTCACTGTTCCCTCCAGACAACCGTACGGTGGCTTCCGACAGAATCCACGCTGAATCGTTCCTGGGACAGAGCTCTCTTAACACAGTATACAGTCAGGGCTACGAAATGGACAGCGACACCCTGATCCTTTTCCTGACTGAGGATCCGTCGGGCGACAAGTTTCAACAATGGGCCGAGCAGGCTGTCACGGGTGAAGCGGTATTGGAAATGTCGAAGGATTTACCTTATGACGACAAGGTCCTCATGATTGACGATACCTACTACGGCCGGATCATCGCCGGTACAAAAGGTAACCTGCTGCTGGGGATGGTGAACTATGACGATAAACACAGGGATTTTCTAATAGCGTGGTTGGCTACGCTGCCCTGACATCACGCTGATATCTTCAACACTACTTGAAAGACCCCGGAATATTCTGCTCCGGGGTTCGCATTACATCTCTGATAGATTGCTCCGGTCGGTGGTCTCGGGATATCGTCACGCACCTCCGGAATAGCTATGCATACATGACCTTCAGTTCTTCAATCCTTCGCCTGATATCGACTGTGTTGGCGCATTGCGCCACGCATATATCACAGGACGAACATGTCCGGAGGCTATTCTGCCGTGGGATATCATCCAGCGTAGCGCGGGCCAGATGGAAGTTGGCATACTGGGCAGCATACATGTGTGTTCTCATCAGGGTTGGAATGTCAACGTCCCGGGGGCAACTGGCCAGGCAGGTGCGGCATTGCCGGCAGAATCCCATCCCAAGCTTGATGCTGTTGTCCGAAAGGAGGTTACTCTCTTCTTCTGTGTATTCGAGGTTACCGGCAACCGAAAAATCCTCTTTCATATGCTGGTGGTTGTTATAGCCGGGGATTACGGTTGTGATATTCTCGTTTCGCAGGACCCATTTTAGAGATGCCGTGGCGATAGTTGAACTGCTGTATTCCCTTCGTGAATCCGGATTCGGCCACCGGCTTCCACCGGCCATGACTTTCATCCCGATGATGCCAACACCCTTTTTGGCGGCGTTTGCTATGGCCTTCAGCAGGTCAGTGTCGTCCGCCATTGTGAAATTGATGGACGTAAGGACGACATCCCAGGCGCCTGTTCTGGCAACTTCATTCAGGACTTCCGTCATGTTGGCATGAGTGGAAAAGCCAATGTACCGTACCTTGCCTTGTCTCTTGAGGTGTTTCATCGTTTCTGTAATGACCGGATCATTGACAATCTCTGTGGTGCTCACGTCATGAATATACAGGATGTCGACGTAGTCCGTTCGCAGGCGCCTGAGGCTGCCTTCCAGAAGGGTCGCCAGTTTCTTTTTGGCCTGCTTCTCGTTCAGATTGCGTCGCTGCCGGGGCGTGTAGATCTTGGATGCAATAGCCACCTTGTTTCTGACTCCCATCCGCCTGACCACATCACCTACGAGCTGCTCGTTGGCGCCAAACTGGTAGTTGGCCGCGGTATCAAAGTGTCGAACACCGAGCTCATAAGATGCCTGTATCACACCGGCATCGTTGCAGGCCCCGGCGCCCTGGCTGACTATCGGTAACTTCAGTCCGGTTTTACCCAATTGTCGATAGATGATCTCGGCCTCAGGTCTCTCGGCCGACTCCTTGACATCCTGTCCGAAAGCCATTCTCGGAGAGAGGCTGACCAGCCCGACTGATACCAGACCGGTCGTGGAGGTGGCCAGGAACTCACGTCTTGTGTAATCAGTTCCTCGGTTCTTCATTCCGTCCTCCTTGTTACAAGTGGGCAGTCATGTATCTGCCGTCTAGTTGTCAAGTCTTTCCAGAGCCTGCTGGGCGTTGTTGCGCAGTATTTCCTTGAGTTGTTCGTCAGCTGCCGAATCAGCGGGCAGAACCTCCAGGACTTTTTTGTAGCACCGGATGGCGCCCTCATTATCGCCGACAGCGAGGCAACCGTCTGCATAACTGTCCCAGCAGTTAGCTGACTGAGGGTAGGCTTCGGCGTTCAGACTGAACAGCTGAACGGCATCCTCGCCCCTGCCTCTCTGAAGGAATTGATAGCCAAGAGCGTTAATGGTAGCTTCCCGGAATGTAATGCATCCTGGATCCGATACTCTGAATCTCTCATATATCTCTATCGCTTCAGAGACGCCAAGTTCTCTGATAATGGCTACAAACTGGTCCGGAGTAGGCGGGGGCTTCTGTCCTGGTAAATGTGCCACGGTAAGCATCTTGGGGTCAACGCCGTTATCGGCAGGGGTGTGGCTGATAAACTCCAGGCTTGCTTCGTCTTTGTTCAAATGGGCGTTGAGGAAGTTCTGCACATAACGGCAGCAGGTCTCATAGTGCGGCCGAGAGACGCCCTCGGCAATATCTCCGGAATCCGATATAATGGCCCGCACGGCACGGTAACTCGAGAAGCCTCCTTCAGGCATCCCTGCGAATCTTGCCAGGTACCTGTCGGCATACTTGCAGGAATCGACAAGGGCTGGATCATACAACGAGTCGATTCCGTGGTACATGTGCAGGAGGGGAACGTTTACACGGGCCGGATTGAAATACGGGTTTTCACGCGCCAGTCCGATGTGGTCAACAAGGATATCCCATCCGTCAAGCTCGATCACGGTTTCAACATCACTGTTCCGCATCTGCATGATCAAAGAGGCCAGGCCGCCAAACCCCAACCCGATAACGCCCAGCTTATCCTTGTCCACATATGCAAGCTCACTCATGTGCGCAACGGTGAATTCATGGTCTCTGATAACCGTCTCCAGGCTGGCCTGATCGGCCTGGGGATTCAGTGCCGCCGTACCGACCGAATGTGTGGTGGCTACCACGAATCCATGACTGGCAAGGTACTCGCATAGCACCAGGTTGTAGCAATAGCTGCTTCCGAGTTGGGTGAAGTAGACAATCAGCGGAAAGACACCTTCAGCGGGAGAGGCATTTCTGACCGCTCCCATATTGATATTCATGATGTCAAGGACCAACCCCCGGTTGTTGCCAAGAAGGAAATGCAGCACACCAATCTCCCGGCGCTGTAATCCGGTGACGAATTCGTAGAAGCTGGCATCTTCCGGACTGGGGAAGATGTACTCGCCCAAAACCATCTCCTGTGCCTCAGCCGCTTTTACGGCTGGATACCAGAGGCACATCTGTATTGGGCGTGCCCGTTCGCCCGGTATCGGTGTCCCGAAGTAGTCATACTTGGGACGGAACGTTCTCGAATGATCGTACTGTTCGATTGTCCGGAAACCGACGGCATACGAGCCAGGTTGGAGGTTGCCCCAGAGCGGAGGCGAATCGGCAAGAATGTTGGTTTCGCAACCCAGCACGATCAACAGCAGGGACAGGATTATCGTACGTGGGTTGCATTTCTGGAATTTGAGCATCTTATCGTCTCACAGAAAAGGGTTTGAATGGTTGCCCGGTCGACATATAGACGCCGGTGGGCGTGGTATGTTTACAATAATCTGCCAACCTATGTCAAGATATTGTATCCGGTAACCTGAAGCAATAGTTATTCAAGGTTGGATCAGGCGTTTCTGAGATTATCGCGTCGCGGGTGTGTTGCTTCTCCAGCAGAGGGGCCGGTATTTATCTTTGACGGGGACACCACACGGTGCAGGATAATCCTAAACGTTATAAGGGATATGGCTAGGGTGGGTGTTCCGGAGGGTCCTCGCACTTGGCCAAGATCACCGGCTAGGGTACACCCACGGCCTGGCCTTGTCTCTTTGCCCGTGATTTGGCCATAACACGGTCCATTTCAGACAGCAACTCATCCAGTTGAAACGGCTTCCAGATCAGGGCGTCCACACCATGCTCTGTGATAAGATCCTCCGGTTCGAAGCCGAGTTGATCCAGATATGCCGAGATAATGATGATAGGTATGTCAGCCAGTTCTTTGGAGGCTCTCATGCGTTTAACAACAGCAATTCCACCGCCCACGCTGCCGGGCATCATTATGTCCAGGATGATCAGATCGGGCCTTTCGGACTCCAGGTAATCGAGTGCCTGGTCGGAATCCGTCACCTCAGTCACGAAATGCCCGGATTCTCTCAGGGTGAAGGCTACCAGCCTGCGTATGTGGCCTTCATCGTCGGCAACCAGTATCTTGAGAGAGCCGTTTTTAGCAACGGGAGTCGTTGTATTGCCGGTGTGTGACAGGGACATGTTCTCCTCCCAGACGACGACACAGTTCTTCCCGCGTTCCCGTGCCTTTTGAGCAGCGGTCTTAGCTCTGGTTAGAATCGTATTGTAATCCATTCCATCCTGGGGTACCTGAGCAATACCGGCACTGAACGAGAACTTGCGGTCAATGCCGTCCAGCACGAGTTCATTAAGGCGCTTGAGAAGTCCGGTGACCGCTGTTTGTGCCCCGGGTATATCGGCGTTAAGTATATAGTAGAGGAACCTGTCCTCTCCGTATCGGCCGATCAGGTCGGTTGACCGGGTGTTGTTTTTGAGAATCTGGACAAGATTCAGCAGGACAAGATTACCCGTCTGCTGCCCGTGGCGATCATTGATCTCAGTGAAATCATCAAGCTCGAGGATGGCGAGACAACCCCGTTCCTTGTATCTCTGTATTCGTTTCAATTCCCGTTTGACGGCGGTCTCGAAAGCGTCGCTGTTCAAAAGGCCGGTCGAGGGATCGTTCAACGTCCCGGCCACCTGTTCTGCCTGCTTCCCAAGAACCTCTTCTACCTTGGATACCAGTACCTGTGGGTCGAACGGCTTGGTGATATAGCCATCGACTCCCAGTTCCATTCCCCTTATTTGTTCACTCACCTGGGCGTTGGCGGTGACGAAGATGAACGGGATATGCCGGTATTCAGGATTGGCCAGTATCTTCTGGCGGAACGTGTAGCCATCCATCTCCGGCATTTTGACATCGCTGATGATAAGATCCACCCGTTGCTGACTCAGCATCTCTAAGCCTGCGGTGCCGGTCGAGACAGTGATAGCCTTGAATCCCCTGGACGTCAGGCTGTAGGCAATAAGCTTCTCCGCGTGGCGATCGTCCTCAAGGATGAGTATTGTGTTGGTGTTTTCTTTCATGTCAGCCTCATCTGTTATGCCTCGCGTCAGGCCGTAGGCATGCCTCCCTTTGCAATCGTTTCTTTAGTTTCTGTCTCATGGATCAGCGGGAGCCTCACGGTAAACGTGGTGCCCTCGTCGACCTTGCTGGTTACTTCGACATTCCCTCCATGCAGTTCGACCATCTGCTTGACGATAGGCAGTCCCAGGCCGGTGCCGGGTATTTCCTCCTGGGTATGCTGAACCCGGTAGAAGCGGTCAAATATCCGGCCCAAGTCTTTTTCGGAAATACCGATGCCGGTATCACTTATTGAAACGCTTACGCTAGAATCATCACAGGTGAGTTGAGCAATTACGGTTCCTCCGGGCAGAGTGAACTTGACTGCGTTCGAGATCAGGTTGAGGAAGATACGGTAGACCTTATCGTAATCGGCCTTGATGGCCGGGAAGGCGGGCTGTACTCTGATGAACATTTTGATCTTCTTTTTTTCCAGTTCGATTGAGAGTTTGTTCTTGATCGAGTCAATAATGTCGGGCAACTGGATCATTTTCTTACAGAGTTTCTGCCTGCCGGATTCTATGCGTGATATTTCCAGCACGTCTTCTATAAGGGCTGTAAGGCGGTCGGATTCCA
>JAOZPL010000052.1 GCA_029932795.1 Candidatus Zixiibacteriota bacterium
GCTTTAATCTGGCCAAGCTGCCGATATACATGGAATTTGTGTCTTACAACGGCGGTTTGCCTTCAGTCACCGCGGTGATGATTAACCCGCCTTACGATCAGCGCCTGGCTGGATATTTGTCGCACGGATTACCTGCCGCCCGAGGTATTATTCGGGAGATTGGGATCGCTATTCAGCATGCTTTTGTGCGGCAGACGCAACCGCTCTTTCGCTCTGTACCTGATGGTGCCTGGTCGGAAGCGATAGGAAGTCTCTTTGCAAACATAATCGAGAGTAACGAGTGGCTGAGTAAATACACCCCCCTGACGGAAGATATTGCAGCCCGTTACCAGATGGCGCGGAGCCAGCGCAATCTGGTGGAGCTTCGGATGTTGCTCGTGGAGCTGCACTTTGAATACGAGGCGTACCGAAATCCGAATCGCAATCTGGATCGTCTTTACTGGGATATATTTGAAGAATATCTCGGGCTGCCCCGCCATGATGATATCAAACCCTGGGCGGCCACTGTTGCCTACATTACCCGGCCGGTTCGTCTGCAGAACCATCTCCTCGCAGAAATCATTTCAGCCCAGACGCTGGCTTACCTTCAACGCTGCAACGGTTCCATAATCAATAACACTGAGACCAGAGCTTTTTTGATACAGAACTACTTTAGATTCGGGAGCCGTTTTGGCTGGAAAGCTCTGCTGGAGCGCGGGACAGGTGAGCCCTTGCAGCCGGGGTATCTTCTTAAGCGTATCAACTTTCAGTAAGTACTACTAAATTGTGATTCCTGTTCATGGACAAGTGGATTTCACTTGTTCGTGTCAATCTGCGGATTTACCATAAGTTACAGACTGCCCCAACTGTGAGTTTGCAGGCAAGGCGGTGTGTTATATCCGATGAAGAACTCTAATACTATTATCTCCGGTTCGATAGTCAGAACAATATTCTCCCTGGCTACACCTGTCGTGCTGGGTATGTTCATGGAGTTCGCTCTGACGATCACGGACTTTTTCTGGGTGGGCAAGCTAGGTGCGGTGGCACAGGACGCGGTCACCTCATCGATGGTAATCATCTGGACGGTGTTCTGCGCTGCAACCATCATCAGCACCGGCATGACAGCCCTAGTATCACGGCATGTCGGGGCAAGGGATTTTAAGCAGGCGGGTTTCTACATCAGACAGGGTCTGTTGCTGGCCTGTTTCATCAGTGTGGCGCTCTCGGTGGTAGGTTTTGTGGCTACGCCGCCTGTCCTCAGGTTTATGGGTGCCGGTGAAACAACTCTGGTCATGGCCATTCCCTATCTCAGGGTTTTCTTTGTTTCCACCATTCTCTTTGGTCTCTCGGAGACAATGTATGCCGTCTTTCGTGCCTCCGGTGATACCAGGACTCCGACACTGGTCGGGGTCAGTGCGGTTGTGCTGAATATGATCCTCGATCCGGTTCTGATCTTTGGCTTCGGACCGATTCCAGAGCTTGGTGTCCCCGGCGCCAGTATAGCTACCGGCATATCAGTTCTGTTCGCGGTGGTGTTGATTGGCTTCAAACTTCTCAGGGGAAAACTGGGCTATCGAGTGAAGGGCGTTTTTCATGCCAGACCTCATCTACCCAGTATGGTAAAGATCATCAGGATCGGACTGCCTATTGGCAGTCACAACCTTGTTTTCGTCCTTGTCTACTGGTTTCTAATCAAGTTCGTGCACGAGTTCGGAGAAGCCGCGGGAGCGGCTATGGGAATTGGTAATCGCATGGAGTCCTTGTCATATCTGACGTGCTATGGCTTCTCGGTGGCGGCAGCTACCATGGTGGGGCAAAATCTGGGAGCTGGGAATCCCCGTCGGGCGGCACAATGCGCCTGGGGAGCGATGGGCGTGGGAATCGGCCTTACGATGATCATTACCGTTCTCTTTCTGAGCATACCCCGATCGATTGCCGGTATCTTCACCACCGATCCGGAGGTGCTGGCGATAGCCACTGACTACCTCATTATTCTCGGATTGTCGCAGTCGACTATGGCTATAGAGATCATACTGGAAGGAGCGTTCAGCGGCGCTGGCGACACAGTCCCCCCAATGATGGTATCAATTCCCGGTGCGGTGGCACGCATTCCTCTGGCATATTACCTGGCTTTTACTCTTGGCTGGGGGATCAACGGTATCTGGTGGACGCTTACTATTACAACAGTCGTGAAAGCCGTGGTATTGGCCGGTTGGTTCCGGCGTGGCAAGTGGAGATTCAAGAAAGTCTGATATTTGTTGACCATACCTGGTTCTCATAGTTAATTCGTCGTGATGGAACAGATTGGGCTGTCAATACTGCTGAACGAGACAGAACACGCCGCACCGCCGGGCCATCCTGAAAACCCGCACCGACTCAGCTTAGTGATCGAGGAGTTTTCCAGACGACCTGACTTGGTACGGTTGGAATCGACTCCTGCTGACTTGGATGTGATCCATCGGTTGCACGATAAAAGTCACACAGACAGTCTGACCAAACTGGCAGGTAGTGGAGGAGGATATGCAGACCCGGATACCTATATCACTTCAGGGTCAATGAAGGCGGCCCGGACGGTAGCGGGCGCTGTCCTGAATGCAGTTGACCGGGCCTTTGGGGACGGGCCACAAGTCTCGTTTGTGCTCGGCCGTCCGCCGGGACATCATGCCGGCACCGATTTCGCCATGGGATTCTGTCTTATCAACAACGTTGCGGTAGCAGCTCAATACGCGATCGACAAGTACCAGGCCGATCGGGTGGCAATTATCGATTTCGATGTTCACCACGGTAACGGCACCCAGCAGATCTTCTACGAAAGAAACGATGTTCTGTACATTTCCACTCACCAGTACCCGTTTTATCCCGGAACCGGCGCCAAAGGTGAGACGGGTACCACCGACGGCAAGGGGTACAGCTTGAATTTTCCACTGCCTGCGGGCACCGGTAATCAGCACGTCCTTGACATTTTTGGAGAAGAAATCATCCCCGCCCTCGAACGATACGAGCCACAACTGGTTCTTGTCTCAGCCGGATTCGATGCCCACCGACTCGATCCGATTGGCGGTTTTGAGCTCACGGGAGAGGTCTATCAGCAGATCGCCCGGTTGCTCTCAGCCCTTAGCCGGGAGAAGTGCGATGGAAGGATTGTAGCCGTGCTTGAAGGTGGTTATGATCCTGAAGGAAACCTTGACTCGATTGACAGCTTTGTAAAGGGCCTGCAACAAGAGTGACCGAGAGATACGTTAGATATCGTGATCCCAGGACCGGTCGTCCCGTTTTTGGGTTGCTTGAAGATAATATGGTAACACGGCTGGCCCAGGAACCGTGGTTAAACCCGGAAACAACGGGAGAAAGCATCCGCCTGGAGCAGGTATCATTGATGGCACCGGTAGAACCGACGAAAATCGTCTGCGTTGGTTTGAACTACCGGGCTCATGTCACAATGTCACAATCAAGTGACAAAGCGCCTGACTACCCTCTCCTTTTCCTGAAACCACCCTCGGCCATTATCGGTCCCGGGGAAAGGATCATCTATCCGGAACAAACAGAGCGAGTGGACTACGAGGCGGAACTTGGCATCGTGATTGGCCGGACGGCGAAGAACATTGGCATCGATGCTGTTAATAACGCCATCTTCGGATTCACGTGCGTTAACGATGTGACCGCTCGGGACCTGCAGAAGAAAGACGGTCAGTGGTCGCGGGCCAAGGGATTTGACACGTTTTGTCCTGTCGGCCCCTGGATTGTTCGAGGATTGGACTACCGCGATATTTTAGTGGAGGGGATTCACAATGGCGAAGTCAGGCAATCAGGACGGACCTCACAGATGATATTCGAAGTTCCATTCCTAATCAGCTACATATCGTCAATCATGACTCTTTACCCCGGTGATCTTATATCTACGGGAACACCCTCAGGAATTGCGCCAATGAAGCCGGGTGATACGGTCGCGGTCAGAATTGAAGGGATCGGGACACTTGAAAACCGGATGGCCTGAACATGTCAGCAGGCTCTGGCTGGTTGACTGGCTTTCTACCGGGATTTATCGGTTGGAGATTGTGTCGTCTCTGAATCACGAATCGCTGCATTGTAAGGCCACTATTAGCGCGCTGCTTAAGGGTGAGCAGACAGACTCTTATATGTTGTCGGCGACTGAGGTAGCCGGATGACGAAACGGCTTTACTACCGGGACTCGGAGCTGCTTGAGTTCGAAGCTAGGATTGTCCGGACGGGGCGTTCCGGAGCTGATTACTATACGGTGCTGGATTGCTCAGCCTTCTACCCAACTTCAGGCGGACAGTTGCATGACACTGGTATGCTGAACGCTGTCAATATAGTTGACGTTATAGAGAGTAACGACAAGGAAATACTCCACATCTCCAGACAGCCGGTTGGCAGAGTTGGTGACACTGTTAGGGGTGTCGTTGATGGAGAAAGACGGTGGAAAAACCGCCAGATGCACACCGCCCAGCATATTCTCAGCCAGGTTTTCATAAGTCTATCGGACGTCGAGACAGTCTCCGTCCACCTTGGCGAAGAGTACGCGGCAATAGAGCTTGGTGCCGAAACCCTCAGCGACGAGCAACTTGATAAGGTGGAGCATTTTACCAACAAGATAATCCGTGACAATCTGCCGGTTGAGATCATTTTTACGGAATCAGACAGGCTTGACAAGCTACCGCTTAGAAAGATTCCACAGCGCAGCGGTCAGATTAGGGTGATCAGGATTGGAGAGTTCGATTACTCGGCGTGCGGCGGGACTCACTGCTGCAGCACGGCAGAGGTCGGCCTTATAAAGATTGTCTCCATGGAGAAAATTAGAGGCCGGGTGCTGGTGAAGTTTCTGGCCGGTCAGCAGGCACTGGAGGATTACTGCCTAAGATTTCAGGTCACTGATGCGCTGACCCGTTCTCTTACATGTCATGTAAATGACCTCATCCCGAAAATCGACAAGCTCCTATTGGAGTATAAACAGCAGCATCAGGATATCGCTCGGCTGCAAAAGAGACTCTTACCCTTAAGGGTAGAAGAGTTAGCCGGGATGGCCGGGGAGGTCGGTGGGCGACCGATGGTGTCACAGGTGTTGGCCGATAGGGAAATCTCCTTTATCAGCCCCCTTGCCGCACAGGTAGCCGAGGGAATACAGGGTGTGGCAGTGCTTTATGCACAAAACCGATTGGTTGTGGCTGTCTCCAAAGCCAGCGGTTTGCATGCCGGCGAGCTTGTCAAGCGTTTTGGCGAGGAAACAGGGCTGAAGGGTGGTGGCTCGGAGCGAGTGGCGCAGGTCGGTGGCGCTGAAAAAAACAAGTTCGACCATTATGTGAAAGTTCTCGAGACATTAGTTGTAAATGTGTAATCATGCCAGACAGATTCTTCTGGGGCTGCTGATACTTGGCTGCGGCCAGCAGGTTCCGGCACAGGATGAACCCAAACTCATCCTTCATTATGCTGACCATCTGGAAGTGGTACCTTCGAAAACCGAGCAGACCTGGTATGCGGTGGGGTCGGTTGTGTTTGAAACTGAGGGCGGATTGATTTACTGCGATTCGGCGGTATGGCTCAGAGGTAAGCGCGTCAGGTTAAACGGGAGCGTCATACTCGATGATGAGGACTACCGGCTGGCGGCTGATTCCATTGATTATGACCTGTTGACTGATGAGGCTGTAGCACGGGGTTCATACGTAGAACTCTGGTCACGGCAGGATTCCCTTTTCGCGGTCGGGCAGCACGCCTACCACCATCGCGGCCAGGATTTCTTCTACATGGAGGAACGCCCCACAATGTATCTCCGGTATCCTGACACCGCGAACATGATCGAGATAATAGCTGATAACATTTCCTACGACGGCAGGGCAGAAAGAGCCGAGGCGAGGGGTAATGTGAAAATCTCGTCGCAGGACCTGAACTCAAGCTCCGGTTGTGCCGTAATGTATACCCGGCGGAACGTACTGGATCTTTTTGAGCATCCGGTGGCGCGAAGGAGAAAATCAGAGATCTCAGGCCAGCTTATTTCGGTGACAACAGCTGATAAACTTATCAGCCGGATTGACGTGGTTGATTCCGCCCGGGCCAGGTTCGTGGAACCGGTTGACTCCTCCAGTGAGCTATCCGATCAGTCTCTTCTCAGTGGCCGGCGGATCATCTTTGACTTCAGTAACGGTGAACTGAAGCGGATCAACTGTTACGGCCAGGCATACTCCTGGTACTACCCGAATGCCGTCGGTAAGACAGAGTATATTGAAAACAGCGTCTCCGGCGACACGATAACGTTTGACATTGAGGATGAAAAACTGATCAGTGTCACGGTTATCGGCGGAGCGGTCGGCGAGTATCTGGACAAGGAAACAAGGTTTACTGACTCCACCTACGAAACAGCCGTCGATACCGTGGACTACCGAGGCAATAAGATTACATACGCCGTCAGGGATTCACTGATCACCCTGACACAACAGGCCCATGTAACCTCCGGTGAGGTCACTCTGGATGCTTACCTGATCGAGTTTGACACAAAAGCGAGAGTGATCAACGCCTTTTCCGGTGAGACTGTTGCTGATACGACGGAAGAACGCGACAGTACACTGATAGCCAACCTGCAACCGAATGCTATTCCCGTAATTCTGCGTGACAAGCACGACGTTCTTTATGGTGATTACCTGGAGTATTCGATTGACACAGAGAAGGGTCGGATAATACAGTCGAAATCTCAGTATCAGACCGGCTTTTTTTACGGTGACAAGCTTTATCGTCAGCAGGAAGAGATATTCTACCTCGATGAAGGGCGCTATACTACCTGTAATGCCGACGAGCCCCATTTCCACTTCTACTCAAAACATCTCAAACTGGTGGAGGGAGAGAAGCTCATCGCCAAGCCGGTCGTGTTCTATATTGGACGCCTTCCGATTCTGGCTGTCCCTTACTATGTCTTTCCCTTAAAGAAAGGACGGCATTCCGGTTTTCTGCCGTTCACACTGGGCAATATTGAAAAGGGGGATCGCTATATTCGGAATGTCGGTTACTACTGGGCGGCTTCGGACTACTGGGACTGGCTGGGAGCGCTCGACTATTATGAGCGGAGCCATCGGCTGAATTTCTTCAACCGTATCAATTACAATAAGAGGTATGTGTTCAGCGGAAACATCAGTGGTAATTACGCCCGTGAAACCGGCTATAGCTGGAGTACTGCTTCCGAAATGAAACGAACCCGCTGGAGCCTTCGTGGAGCTCACAACCATGAGCTTTCACCTTCGTTCAAAATTAATGCCTCCGGGTCAGTTCAATCAGATGCCGAGTACTACAACGACTTTTCGGCCAACCTGCAGGATCGTCTCAATCGCAATGTACGCTCTCAGGTCAATTTCACAAAGCGCTTCGGCAGAAACACGGCCTTATCAGGCAAGGTAGTTCACGATGAGAATCTGGATACAGAATCGCGGACAGACCAGTTCCCGATACTCGGTTTGTCCCTGCCGCAGTTTCGGCCGTTCGGCAGCGGCAGGACAAATGAGCAGGGCAACCTTGAACTGAGATGGTATAACAACCTTGTGGCTACTTATAGACCCAGTCTGATCAACTATTCTTACCGCAAGACAGTAGATTCGATCAAAAACATTATCGAAGATACCACCATTGTATATGATACAACCATCACGTTCGACTCCGCCACCATGACCGCGGATACGGCCATCACCATTGACACGCTTACTACGATTGTCTCGGCTGACACGCTTGACTATCGAAGCCGCAAGGAGTTCACCAGATTCAACCATGTGCTGACAGTCTCGTTTCCTCTCAAGATCGCCAGATACATCACTTTCAATCCGAGTTTTGGTTACACTGAAGATTGGTACAAGATTCACGAGACCGACCAGTCCGTTGCGGCCGGCCTTGATGCCTCACAGGCCTACCGGGCTTATATTTACAATGTGGGGGCATCCATATCCACCAAGATATACGGATCCATCTATCCAAACCTGTTCGGACTCATCGGATTAAGGCAGGTGATAACACCCAGCGTTTCCTATCGGTTTACTCCGCAGATAAACCGTAACCCGGACGTGCGAAAGTATGTTGGTGGTGGTCCCGGCAGTACCAGTCAAAGCCAGTCAATGAACTTTACTCTGAATCACATCTATCAAGCCAAGGTGAAAAGGGGAGAGGGGGAGAGAAATCTAAACCTGCTTTCCGTCACCTCCTCCCTTAGATATGACTTCGAAAGGGAGACCAGGAAATTTGATAATCTCAGCACTTCTTTCCAATCGACGTTGCTGCCGAAGCTGAAGTTCTACGGTTCGATGGTTCACTCGCTCTATAAGCCGGGCACGGATGAACAGGACTTCTGGTCTCCATACCTGCAGAGTTTTAACTTCAACGTCAATCTCACAATGGCAGGACGCCAGTTTCTGTTTGACGATGACTACTCGGCTCCGGGACTGCAGGCCGACTCCGCCTCTTTATCCGGTATGGGTAGCGGTAACACAGGCACAGGGAGAAAAGGCTGGAACCTGACTGCCAATTACAGCTATCGTGAGTCAGGACGCGGAGAGCAGTTTACAAAATCCAGCTTTATCCGTTTCAGCCTGGCATTCAATCTGACTCCCCAGACAAGCGTTTCCTATTCTCAGTATTACAGCATAAGCGGGAGCCAGACAATTAATAACCAGGTCAATATCGTACGCAAGCTTCACTGTTGGACGGGGAACTTCTTCTGGGTCCCAATCGGCTCCAACCGGGGCTGGGGTTTCAAACTCTATGTGACGGCGCTGCCTCAGATCAAAATTGATCAGTCCCAAAACACATTGAGCAGCGGTTACTTCCAGAGCCTAAGATAGTCATTCGGCTACAGGAAAAGCCGCACACAGCCTTGTTTTTCACAGGTTTTAACTATGTTTTTTAGTTGACAGTGTATCCTGACATTCGGTTTTTTTCATGAAAGTTGAATGCGGAACTAATAACCAACTAGAGGAAGGAACGATTATGACAAAGGAAGAGATGATTGGCATGATGGCCCAAAAATCGGGCATCACCAAAAGGCAGGCAGCAGCAGCTCTGGAGACATTCATAGGAAATATCACCACCCAGTTGAAAAAGGGAAAAAAGGTGAGCTTTGCAGGGTTCGGTACCTTCTCGGTCTCACAGCGCAAGGCTCGTAAAGGGCGCAATCCGCAGACCGGTGCAACAATCTCGATTCCGGCTACAAAAGTCCCGGTCTTTAGAGCTGGAAAGAATCTGAAACTAGCTATTCGTAAATAGGTACTCAGACATGTGACAGTCAAGGCAGGGAACCTATACCCTGCCTTTTTTTTCCGGGTTACCGTAACGGGGGCGGGCTTTCCCGGGGATAGGCAACATATGATGGCCAGGCGTAAGAAACAGAAATCAAGAGAAACCAGAGCTTGGGCGATTGGTGCCCTGCTCTGTATCCTTGCTCTGTTGATCCTTATGTCACTTCTCACCCACAACCGTCTTGATGACGCCCGGATAAGGGGAGAGATTGACGGTCACTTGAACCCGATTACGGAAGTTCATTACAGGAACCAGGTTGGTTTAATCGGAGCGATGCTGTCGAGCTGGTTGTTGTTCCTGTTCGGCTGGCTGGGCTATTTTTTGCCGGTGGGGTTGATTTTTATCGGGTTGCGGTTGTTCTCAACT
>JAOZPL010000053.1 GCA_029932795.1 Candidatus Zixiibacteriota bacterium
CCCGTTGGAAAAGGTCGAAGCCCGGATGAAATCAACCGCCAGATTCCCTTTGTAACCCGGTTTCTTGTGGATATCTCCCGAAAAAATCGGTCGGTAAATGCTGACTTCACGCAGATGTTTTTTAAGGTCGTCGGCCAGAACCTCGATAGCCTCAATGCTGTTTTCAAGGAATTCGTAGTAGATCACCAGCATGAAATCCTCGGCTGACACCACCCCTTTTTTCTCAAAGCCTATCATTTCAGCTATCTTCGCTACCATGGCTTCGATGCACGGTTCGTGCAGGCTGATATCTTCGTCCTGGGCAACCATGATCTGATAGAGGTGCCGGAACATTTCGAAAAAACTCAGGGTTCGCTCAAGGTCGTCATATTGATGTCGTCGCTCGGGATTCTTCTCGCGGAGTTCATCGATAATATTCCAGGCGTTGACCTTTTCCACACCATAAACGAGCTTGAGAGCTGTCAAAAGGCCCTTGATAGGACGCAGGCCGTCATCCTTGGGGTTGATCGTTTCCGATGGCTTGGGGCGCGTCAGGAGAGAATGGATCTCGCCGAGTATGCCACGAAGGTAACCCTCATGGTAACGATTGACTTTATTCTTCGCATCGTAGTAAAACCGTTTCGTTACTCTGTTCTTGAACTGTTCGTATAGGGAGTTACTTCCCAGGATGGTTGCCGCTCCAAGCATCTCGGTAACTATGACAAAATCATAGATATTTCTATCCAGAATATCCTCGTACTCTTCAATCGTGGCGGACAGGCTGTTGCTCCCGACGTGTTCCGAGAGGTGGAAGTGAAGTCGCGTCGCTGTCTTGAACATCCGATCGGACAGGCGGCCGATAGCGCGGTTGAGGTTTTCCGCTTCCTCGGGTTCCCGGTGAACGATGCCCAGGTCAATATCGTCCTGGTCGGCCCTGGTGCCAACGCCGAGCATGACGAATTCCGGCGCGCTTTCCTTGTCGAGGAATATGCCCAGCAGTTGTTCCATGTAGCATTTCGTCAGATAGCGGAACATGCGCCCCGCCTCCAGCATCAGCTTTCGTCCGGTTTGCGGGCGCTGGGGACCAACGGCCAGTTCCAGCTTGACGATGTCCACCATGCGCAGATTCATATGCAGGAACTGAAGGGCGAAGTAGCAGCCCAGGAAGTCCAGCGCCTCCTTGTCATTGGAAGCGACCTCCACCACCGTATCCATCTCGCCGGGGATCTCCATGGAATAACCCCACAGATGAACCATGTCCCGCTTGCCCTGCTGCTCTAATACGTCCGTCAGCTTATCGATATTGGTGGATATAATGTGAAGATACTTTCGGTTGTAATTGCCCAGAGCGCTGGTTCTCTCAGTCAAACGGGTCAGGGGGTCTTTCATTGGACCGCATCCTTCAGTTGCCGAAACAGGCGGCCTGCTTTTCGGAAGTCACCGGCAGCCACTCATCCGTAGCGGCTCCCGCGGAATTGACACGCCCATGTCAGGATTCATTTCCGTGGTCTTCCTGTTTGCCTAGCAGTTGGGCGGCGGCTTTCAAGCCGGCCTCATAAGCTCTTATATTGATGTCCTCGGATGTCTTGGGAACGCGGGCCAGAATTGCCTGCCGAATCGCCTTCTCGCTAACAATCCCGCTCACGTGGGTGAAAACCCCCAGGGCGACGATATTGATCATGCCCGGTCGCCCGCATTCCTCGTCGGCGATTTCCGCGAACGGTACCGAAAACAGTTTCCGACCTTCCACTTCCTTGTTGGTCTTGACGTGGTGGTCCGTCACAACAACGCCGGTTGGACCAACGTCCTTTATGTACTTATCATAAGCTTCCTGGGTCAGGGCCATCAAGAGATCAACGGATTCGACTTTGGGATAGTCTATAGCCTCGTCGGAGATGATGATTTCAGCGCGACTGGCGCTCCCCCTCGCCTCAGGCCCGTACGAGCAGCTTTCGGCAGCGTTTTTATCATCGTAAATAGCAGCTGCCTCAGCCAGAATCCTTGCCGCTTGGATCAGCCCCTGTCCACCGGCGCCACTTAACCTTATGTTATACCTGAAAGCCATTTCGCTAGGATATCGGCCAGCTTCCCTGTCACCTGAATCAGACGTCTCATACAAGAGGATACACTGTTTAAGGACGGGTGACAACAGAGAAAACCACCTGTCCGCGAGTGATGTGTGAGATGGTTCCTATGTCAAGCTCCGGGCACCTCCGTTAAAAATGCGGATGTGTCTAGTATTCTGGATTCTCTCATTTCTTTCTGGACATTTGCCAAAGGATTCCTTAGATTGAAAAGAAATGGATGCGGCTTTTCATTCATCAGGGGGCAAGGGTCAGCAGTGGCATGATTTCCCTGACGAAAAGCCGAGACGTTAAGATGACTATTTGGTTACTTACTTAGTCGGTCATAAATGTTTTTTTGTTTCACCAGGGCCACAAGCTGGTATTATCCAGGAAATTATGAGAATTAATTCACAAACATGATGTGATATAGAAGCGGAGACCGCATATGGAATATTGGAGAACGCCGCTTGACATTGACAAGCTCAAGATACCCAGGGGAGAACTGCATATCATAAAAGAGCGCTGCAAGGGGTGTGGTTTTTGTGTCGAGTATTGCCCCAAGGGCGTTCTGAAACTTTCGGAGGAGTTCAATTCCAAAGGTTACCATCCTCCGGAGGCTATCAATCCGGATGAATGTGTCAACTGTGACCTCTGTGAGATGCTTTGTCCGGATTTCGCCATTTACTGTGTGCGGATTGAGGCGGACGAAAAGGAGGTGGCCAATTGAAAGCCGACCCCAAAAATGTTCTAACAGGTTCACATTATCTTGACGGCAACTACGCCTGTGCTGAGGGGGCTATTGCTGCTGGTTGCAAGTTCTTTGGAGGTTATCCGATCACACCCTCGACCGAGATTGCTGAGAGGGTATCCCAGCGCTTTCCTCTCCTTGGTGGCGTCTTTATACAGATGGAGGATGAACTGGCCAGCATGGCATCGATTCTGGGTAGCTCATGGGGAGGTGTGAAGTCTATGAGTTGTACCTCCGGCCCCGGGTTTTCCCTGATGATGGAGAATTTCGGGCTGGGCATTATGCTGGAGACCCCTTGCGTGCTGGTCAATGTGCAACGCGGTGGCCCATCCACCGGCCTGCCAACCCTGCCCGGCCAGGCTGACATGATGCAGGCCCGCTGGGGCTCGCACGGGGATTACGAGGTAATAGCTCTGGCTCCGGACTCTCCACAGGAATCTTTTGAACTGGTTATCCACGCCTTCAACCTCTCTGAAAAATACCGTATGCCGGTATTGGTTATGACCGACGAGTGTGTTGGCCACATGACGGAAAAGGTTGTTATACCACCGGCTGAGGAGATCGAGCTGCTTGAGCGGAAGTACACGGATAAGAAACCGGGAGAGGCACTGCCGTTTGAACCAACCAGTGACGGAGTTTCTCCGATGATCCCCATCGGTAAGGGACACAAGTTTCACATCACCGGCCTTACTCACGACTACAGAGGCTACCCCGTCATCAACGCCGAAACCCAGGAGAAAAACGTTCGCCGTCTTATTGATAAGGTCAATATGCACGCTGATGAGATTATCTGGCTTGAGGAGAAGGATGTTGAAGATGCCGAGGTCGTGATAATGGCTTACGGCATTTCCTCACGAGTGATCCAGCCGGCGGTTGCAAAGGCCCGCAAAGAAGGTATCAAGATCGGCCAGATAAAGATGGTGACCGTGTGGCCCTTCCCTGAGAAACGGGTGCGCGAACTGGCGGGCAAGGTGAAGTCGTTAATAATGGTGGAAATGAACTACGGCCAGGTGTTTTTGGAGATGGACCGTTGCGCTGCTGGGAAATGCCGGACTTATCTGGTGGGGCACGCTGGCGGAACAGTCCATAACGCTGTCGATGTCTACAACACCATAAAGGAAGCTGTAAAATGAGTGTCAAAGTAGAGGAGTTAGTAAGAGAAGAACATCCCATGGAGAAACTCCTGAGGATGGATCGTATCCCGCATATCTGGTGCCCTACCTGTGGGTTGGGGACAACCGTGACTGCGTTGGCAGCAGCTCTTGAACAGCTCGAACTTGACCTCGACAACGTGGCTGTTGTCTCAGGGATTGGCTGCACCGGTCGGGTAGCCGGGTATATGAAGCTAGATTCGTTCCATACGACTCATGGTCGGGCCATTCCCTTTGCCCTCGGTTTGCATATCGCCCGGCCCGATCTGAAGGTTATTGTCTTCTCCGGCGATGGCGATCTGATCTCGATCGGCGGTAATCATCTGATCCATACGGCGCGGCGGAACGTTGATCTAACGGTCATTTGCGTCAACAACTTCATTTATGCCATGACCGGCGGGCAGGTGGCGCCAACCACACCGATTACGGCCAGATCAGCCACTTCGCCATACGGCAATTACGAACATCCGTTCAACCTGCCGCTTCTGGCGGCCTCATCCGGAGCGGTATATGTGGCTCGCTGGACCGCCTTGCATGTACGGCGCCTGACCACGGCTATCAAAGAAGCCATCACAAAACCGGGCTTCTCCTTTGTTGAAGTTATCGCTCCCTGTTCCACTCTTTATGCTAGACTCAACAAGCTTGGCAGCGGTCTTGACCTGATGAAGTTTTACCACGATAACAGTGTTATCCGCCACGGCGCCGATCTGAAGGAGGTTGACATCGATTATCAATCGAAGATCGCGGTGGGCAAGTTTATAGATATTGAAAAACCAACCTATATTGACTGCATGAATGAAGGCGGCAAACGGGCCTTTGGCGATAAATACAAACCGTACGGAGGTGGCAATGGCGGCAACTGAAATCAGAATCACGGGATTCGGGGGACAGGGTGTGATCCTGTGCGGCTACATCATCGGTAAAGCTGCGTCCATCTACCATGACCAACACGCCACTCTAACCCAGAGTTTCGGGCCGGAGGCACGCGGTAGCGCCTGCAGCGCTCAGGTGGTCGTCTCCGATAGTCGGGTGCTGTATCCGTATGTTACTTCGCCCGGGATAATGCTGGCCCTGTCCAATGATGGTTATCTGACCCATAAGGATACAATGGCCGAGGATTGCATTCTTGTTTACGAGAAAGACCTGGTCAAACCTGAAAAAGACGGACCAAAAGCGAAAGCTTTTGGTGTTCCGGCCACTCGTATCGCCGAGGAGCTGGGGCGTAAGATTGTTCTGAACATCGTCATGTTGGGATTCTTCGGTGCCGTGACTGACCTAGTACCTGCCGAGGCTTTGCGCAAGAGCGTGGAAACCTCGGTCCCGGCGGGCACGGAGGAGTTGAACCTCAAGGCCTTTGACAAAGGCTATGAATACGGCGTGCATTTGAAGGAAAAGGTGGAGCTGAAAGTCTAATACTGAGTAGCCTTGTTGAAGTTTACATCTGGAGGATAACACTGTGGTCCCAAAGGGGATCAAAGCAAACGGGGTTCTAGTTTTAGGTGGGGGTATTACCGGTATTCAGGCGGCGCTTGATCTGGCCTCTTCCCGGATAAAAGTCTACCTGGTTGAGAAATCACCATCTCTCGGTGGGCGGATGGCTCAGTTGGATAAGACTTTCCCCACTATGGACTGTGCTATATGAATTCTGGGACCCCGGATGATGGATGCCGGTCGGCATCCCAACATTGAGGTTCTGACCAACTCGGAACTGACCCATCTTGACGGCCGCGCCGGAAGTTTCCGGGCCACGGTCAGGAAGAATCCTCGCTATGTCAGTGAGGAACTGTGCACCGGTTGCGGTCTGTGCATTGACGATTGCCCGGTGATTGTGCCCAACGAGTTTGAGGTTGGTATGGGGGCCCGAAAAGCTATTTACTCTCCTTTTCCCCAGGCGGTACCAAACACTCATATCATCGATCGGGAACACTGTCTTAATGATGATTTCCTGGTCTGCAACAATTGCCTTAATGTCTGCGACCGGAACGCCATCAATTTCGATGATCCCGGCGAAGAGATCAGGCTTGACGTCGGCGCTGTCATCGTCGCTACCGGGTTTGACGTATACAACGCCTCGGCCATCCCCAGCTATGGCTACGGGCTGTATCATAATGTCCTGACTAACATGGAGCTGGAAAGATTACTGAACGCTACCGGCCCTACCCGAGGCCACATTGTCAGGCCGTCGGACCACAAAGTTCCCAGGAAGATCGCTTTCGTACAGTGTGTTGGCTCAAGAGGTGAGGGACGAGAGGCCGGCTGCCAGTACTGTTCCCGGTTCTGTTGCATGAATGCCATAAAAGACTGCCTGCTCGTTAAGCAGCATGAGTCTGATATTGAAGAGTTGATGGTTTTCTACATAGACGTACGGGCTGCCGGAAAAGGCTTTGAAGAGTTCTACCAGCGTTCGCTGGGAATGCCGGAGTTGAAATACGTCCGTGGTCGACCATCGAAAATAATTGAAGATCCCCAGACAAGAGACCTGATAATCTCGGTTGAGAATGGTGAAACGGGCGAGGTGAGCAAAGTCAGGGCTGATCTGGTTGTTCTCTCAACCGGTGCCGTGGCCGCGGCATCAAACAGAGATTTGGCGGAGGTCCTCGGGATCAACCTTGACGAAAACAGCTTCTTCGAGGTTGAACCGAGATATGGCTCGCCGCTTCACACGGCCCGAGAAGGAATCTATGTCTGCGGATGCGCCGCGGGACCAAATGACATATCCGACTCCGTAGCCCAGGGTTCCGGAGCCGCGGCGGAGGCCGAAGTATTCACCGCTAAGCTCCCTGCGGAAGAAGAACCACTGGTGAAAGAAGAGTTGGACATCTCCGGGCCGCCGCGCGTGGGTGTGTTTCTCTGCCACTGCGGTATCAACATTGCTGGCGTTCTCGATATCGAAGAGCTGAAAGAGGTTGCTAAAAACATACCGGACGTAGTCTATGTGGAGGACAATCTCTTCCTGTGTTCCGATGAAGGTCAGAGGCTGGTGCAGGAGAAGATCGTGGAGCATAGATTGAACCGTGTTGTAGCCGCTGCCTGCACCCCGCGTACTCATGAACCGATTTTCCGTGAAAGCTGTGATCAGGTGGGGCTTAACCCGTATCTCTTTGAGATGGTCAATATACGCGACCAATGCTCCTGGGTACATACCAAGGTTCCGAAGATCGCCACCAAGAAAGCCAGAGATCTGATAGGAATGGGGGTGGCCCGGGCGCGCCATCTGCAACCCTTATATAGAAAGACTATCCCGGTCAACCAGAGCGTGCTTGTAATCGGCGGTGGTGTCGCTGGTATGTGTGCCGCTCTGGAGCTTGAGGCTCAGGGGATGAAAGTCTATCTCCTCGAAAAGGAGGGCCGCCTCGGAGGCATCTTAAACAACCTGACGAGGGTTTACCCTGCCAATCTTTCAGCGTTCGAACTGGCCCGCACCATGGTAGAGAAAATCAAAGCCAGTCGGGTTGAGGCGATGGCATCTACCGAGGTGAACTCGATCACCGGCTTTGTGGGCAACTTTGATGTTTCTACAACGAACGGTAATTTTCGAGTTGGCGCCGTTGTTGTGGCTACGGGAGCGCATATCTACAAACCCCAGGGAGAATTTGGCTACGGTCGGTTTGAGAATGTGATAACCAATCAGGAACTTGAGAACATCCTGCACGAGAGTAAAGACGGCATTCATGTAAACGGGAAGACGCCCGGGACAGTGCTGTTTATTCAATGTGTCGGTTCCCGTGATACGGAGAAGGACACCGGTTGCTCCCGTTTTTGTTGTCCCACGACAATCAAACAGGCCATTCGCCTCCGCGAGAATGGCGTGAATGTTGTTGTTCTTCACCGTGATGTGCGCACAGTAGGAGCAAAAGCCGAAGAGCACTACCGTCATGCCCGGGAACTGGGTGTTAAGTTTATCAGATACACTCCCGAGCGGCTTCCCCATGTGTCAGGCCGCGACCAACGGGCCGAACAGGTGGAAATACGGGAGCTGGCTCTGCACCAGACTCTTGAAATCGATGTCGATTATGTTGTGCTGGCGGCTGGTATGGTACCCAATGAGCAAAGTACGGCCAAACTGCACGATATCCTCAAAGTTCCGCTTGGTGCTGACGGCTTTTTTATGGAGCGGCATGCCAAGCTCGGCCCCGTAGAGAGTACAACTGAAGGTGTATTCTTAGCCGGTTGTGTCAGTGGCCCGAAGGATATTGCGGACTCCATCGCTCAAGGGGCGGCGGCGGCTGCCAAGGTAGCTTCGCTTATTTCCCATGATACGGTGGCCCTTGAACCAACTACCTGTGTTGTGGACCAGACGCTCTGCCGTGCCTGCGGCCGGTGCGTGGAGATCTGTGATTATCACGCGCCCTCTCTGGTGGAGGTGGCTCCGGGGCTAAAAGCCGCACAGATTAACCAGGCTTTGTGCAAAGGTTGTGGCACCTGCGCCAGTTGGTGTCCCACCGGGGCCATAGCGGCCATGCATTTCACAGACGAGCAAATAGATTCTATGATGGAAGCACTTTTAGCAGGTTAAGCTCTGATTATGGCCAGGAAGAACCCCAGTTCAAAAAAGAAAGCGGCCAAAGAAGGGTTTGTCCCCAACATTGTGGCCTTTGCCTGCAACTGGTGCAGTTATGCTGGAGCCGACACCGCCGGCACTAACCGGGTGCAATACTCTCCCAATTTCCGGATCATACGGACGATGTGTTCCGGCCGTGTTACCCCTGGCTTTGTTCTCAAGGCATTCAAGCTGGGTGCCGACGGCGTCCTGGTATCGGGCTGCCATTTCGGTGATTGCCATTATATTTTTGGCAACTACCGCGCGGTGGAACAGTTTGATAAGACCAAGGCGCTGGTTAAAACGCTGGGCCTTGATGAGAGACGCGTCCGTCTGGAGTGGATTTCGGCGGCGGAGGGGACGCGATGGGGGGAGATCATCGACGAATTCGTAGCTGAGATAACCTCTCTTGGGCCCAGCCCGCTGAACCACAAACCGAAATCCAAGAAATAGCCGCCTATGGAAACAGCTGCTGAAAAACTGAAGAAAAGTCGGGCTTTTTTCTGCCTCGAATGCGGTAAATGCACTGCCGTCTGTCCTATTTCCCACTATAACAAAAGCTACTCGCCACGTCGACTGGTTGCTGAGGGTCTTTTCTACGGAGCGGATGATCTGGTTTCTGATCAACTTCTGTGGTCATGCCTTACCTGTCAGCTTTGCTCGCAACGTTGCCCTGTCGATGTCAGGTATTCCGAGTACATGCGGGATATCCGGGCTGAGGCTGTCAGCCGGGGGAAATGGGGGAATCCCTCGCACGGTGGTGCGCTGCATCATATCATGGAAATGTCAGCCTCGCCGAAGCTCAAGCAGAACCGGACCGGCTGGATTGGCAGTGATCTCAAGGTGAAGAGGAAAGGCGAGGTGTTGTACTTCGTCGGTTGTCTGCCATACTATCAGGATTTCTTTGCCAAAGATTTCGATTTCTCGCCGATTTCAATCGCTTCTGATACAGTCCGGATTCTCAATCACCTCGGTATCGAGCCGGTTGTTATGGATAACGAACGCTGTTGCGGCCACGACCTTTACTGGCTGGGTAAGCTGGCACAGTTTGATGAACTGGGCCAGATGACTCTTAAAGCAATCGAACAGACTGGTGCTAAAACCGTCGTGACCGCCTGTCCGGA
>JAOZPL010000054.1:0-4360 GCA_029932795.1 Candidatus Zixiibacteriota bacterium
GGCGGGTGCCATCGGTCAGCTCGACAATGGCCAGCGCGTACGGCGACATATCTGACCACTGGTTGGGGGCAACACGAATAACCGTGTACGTGATGATCTTGCCGGTATCAGGAAGCGTGACCTTCTCAAACTCAGTGTCGCCGGTCTCCGGATCAACCTGCCGAGGCGGGAAATAGGTCTTGCCGCTTTTCTTGAACCTGACCGCCTCAAGACGATACCGCTGCGGGTATTCACGCCATGAACGAGAGCTGAACATTTTCATCACGCCACCTCCATGATGTGCACAACCGATGATGCGCCGGTACCGCCCATGTTTTGGGTCATCCCGATCTTCGGCGAACCCGGAATCTGCCGGCCGTTTTCCGCCTGCCGGGTCAGTTGCTTGTACACCTCAATAATCTGCGCCACACCGGTGGCACCTACCGGATGCCCCTTGGACTTTAGTCCACCGGAGGAATTAATGGGAAACTTGCCGTCCAGCGCGGTCTCACCAGCCAGCGTGGCCGGGCCGGCCTTACCCGGTTTATACTTGCCGATCGACTCGGCCACGACGAGTTCAGCAATGCTGAAACAATCGTGCACCTCGGCAAACTGGACATCGTCGATTTTCTTGCCGGCCATTTTGAGCGCATTTTCAGTAGCAATCGCAGCCGCTTTGATCTTCGTAATATCCTGGCGCTGGGCCAAGGCCAGGTTGTCAGTGCCAAGTCCGCTGCCGATCACCCTGATGTACGGCTTGCCGAGTTTCTTAGCTATATTCTCAGTAGTTACAATCACTGCGGCCGCGCCATCGGTGATAGGCGAGCAGTCAAGAATATGCAGCGGGTCAGCAATCATTACTGATTTGTCCACCTGCTCGGCCGTTATCCTGAACGGATACTGAGCAACAGGATTCATAGAACCATTGTAATGATTCTTTACTGGCACAGCCGAGAGCATCTCCCGTGTCGTGCCGTATTTCGCCATGTGGGCATGGGCCATCATGGCGTAAAGACCCGGGAATGTCGCGCCGTGGAAGACCTCGTACTCCTGATCCGCCGCCGTAGCCAGTGCAAAGGTAGCATCATCACCGGAACAGTCGGTCATTTTCTCCACGCCGGAGGCCATGACGATATCAGAAAATCCCGAAGCCACCTCAATAAACGCCAGGCGGAAGGCAAGGCCACTCGAGGCGCAGGCCGATTCGACCCGACAGGCCGGCAAACCGGCCATCCCAAGATAGTCTGCCATAAGTGCCCCCACGTGTTCCTGTCCGACGAACAGCCCGCTGGACATGCAACCTACATATAACGAATCGAGGTGATCGACCCCCGAATTGTTGATAGCGTTCATTGCCGCGTCGACGAACAACTGGCGAAGGGACTGCCGCCACACTTCGCCCCACTTGCTCATACCGACGCCTACTACACAAACATCTCTCATGGTCGTCTCACCTCCTAATCGTTCTTTCTGATCTTGCGACGATACTTGGCGTAGGTGCCGTAGTCGATGTAAGTAAGGTTTTCTTCCAGAAGTTTCTTTGTCCGGACAGCCTTGTCCCGCACCTCGTCAATGCGCTCGGTCATTTTCCAGACAAATGCATCAGACCCGGCTCCGGAACCGTAGGAACACATGAAAATCAGGTCATCGGGTTTGGCAATATCGAGAATGGCCGTCAGGCCAATCGGCGAAGCTCCCGAATAGGTGTTGCCAAGCGTGGGCGCCAGCCAGCCCGGATCAATCTGCTCCTGGGTGAAGCCAAGATCAAACGCCACCTTCTGGGGGAACTTGCCGTTCGGTTGGTGGAAGGTCGCGTAAGCGAAGTCTGATGGTTTCAGGCCGGATTTTTCCAGCAACGCTTTTGATGCCCCCCTGGTGGTTGCGAAATAGGCCTCTTCGCCGGTGAAACGACCACCGTGCTGGGGATAGAACTCGTGTTCACGACGCCAGAAGTCAGGCATGTCAGTCATATAAGAGTGGGTGAACAGTACCTCGGCGATGAGATTGTCTTTCCCCATGATAAACGCCCCGGCCCCGGCTGCTGCGGAGAATTCCAGGGCGTCCGATGGCGCGCCCTGCGAAGTATCAGCGGCAATCGCCAGAGCATATTTCATCTGGCCGGCGTCAACGTGCGACAGCGCCACAAACATCGCCTCCGAGCCGGCCTTGCAGGCAAATTCAAAATCAGCACAGTGGATGTGCGGAGTCGCGCCAATGGCCTCGGCCACGGTTGTACCCGATGGTTTAACCGCGTACGGATGCGACTCCGAGCCTATATAGATCGCCCCGATATCAGCCGGGTTGATACCCCCGGCTCGCCTGAGGGCGTTTTTGGCCGCTTCCACTGAGAGAGTGATGGTATCCATATCCGGGGGAGGGACAGATTTCTCCCGGAGCATTAACCCCTTTTTGTAACTGGGCGCATCCGCCCCCCACACTTTCGCAATTTCCTCAACCTTGATGCGATGTCGTGGGAGGTGGGCGCCATAGCCGACGATTCCTGCCATGCCGCACCTCTAATGTTTGACGTTGATTCTACAGGCCAAATTCCCTCAAGCTGTCATTCCAGAAGCGCTAAGTATAAACGCTGATTTCAGCCAAGACAAGCGGTAATACAGCTTTTGTTGGCTATTCCCGCGCAGACGGACAGGATTAAGAACCCAGCCTGATCCTGCCGATAAATATAAAATATGAGGAAATCCGCGCTGATTCTGCCGTTGATGCTGTGTCTTGTCGCCAGTGTCTCAGCATCCGAAAACGCAAGTGTTCTCGACAGCAACACTGCTTTCTACGAGGGGGAAACACTCAACTACGTCATACCACCCCCCACCGGGTTCAAGCAGGTGAGCCACGAGGCGGTCAATGACGGCTATTCGTTCGCCTTTGTTCCAGATTCTGTGGACTATCCCAACGCCGAGGTAATAATCGGCGTAAATATCTACAAGATACGCGGTCTGTCGTTCGAGGATGTTTTGACTCAGGATACTATATCGCTTCGGAAGCATTACGGCGACAGCCTGCGCATCTGGGAGGTTGACTCGGTTATAACCGCCACCGGGGATTTGACATGCACGTATTATCTCAACGATAAGCAGCGGTTCATTCCAAACGTGATGATATCCTATTTCAATGGCCAGACTGAACTGTTGATCTTCGAATTAATCATCTCAGAACATGTCCTCCGCGTCAAGGCAGAGGATGCCTTCATCAACTGCATACAACGCTTCAAGGCACTCAAACGAGGCGAACTGGAGAAGCGATAGCCCTCCGGTAGGTCAGGAGCCCTATGCTCCTGACAATCCACTGAAAAGAAAACCGGCAGGGCGGAGACCCACCGATCAGCAAAGGGCGTGGCTCTAACAATTAATTGGCACTAATATGTCGGGGTTCACAGTCCTGCAGGGACAAGAAACCCGACGTCTCTGCTCGTCTGCTATACCTCAACCGTCTCTTCCTCCTGTTTACCATCAACAGCTACAAGCTGCAACTGTCTATCGGAAGCATCCACCCTAAGCCTCTGCCCCGGTTTCAGCTCACACGCCAGCAGCATTTTAGCCACTTTCTGGCTGAGTTCTTTGTTAATGTACCGCTTGATCGGGCGTGCACCGAACGTTTCATCATAGGCAGTCGTGGCGATATGCTCAATAGCAGCACTGGTAACGTCAAGTTTGATATCTTTCTCCGTGAGCAGACTCTGAAACCGGGATAGCTGCAGCCGGACAATATCGGTGATCTCCGCTTTGGTGAGAGAGGCAAAGACAATCGTTTCATCGATTCGATTGAGAAACTCCGGCCTGAGCGTCTGGCCGAGCGTGCTCAGGACATTCTTCTTCATGTTCTCATAGATGACTTCACGATTGAACTCGCCCAGATTCTGCGACTCCTGACGGATATATTCAGCAGCTATATTCGATGTCATTACCAGTATGGTATTCCTGAACGACACTGTCCGCCCCTGGTTGTCAGTCAGGCGACCATCCTCGAGAACCTGCAGCAGGATGTTGAACACCTCCGGGTGTGCCTTTTCGATTTCGTCAAGGAGCACCACTGCGTACGGACGCCGCCGCACCGCCTCGGTCAACTGGCCGCCCTCGTCGTAGCCCACGTAACCGGGTGGAGCGCCGACCAACCGCGACACGGAGTGCTTCTCCATATACTCGGACATATCCAGACGGACGATGGCATCCTCCGTGCCGTAGAGAAACTCCGCCAGCGCGCGGGCCAGCTCCGTCTTGCCGACACCGGTGGGACCAAGGAATATAAACGACCCGATAGGACGATTGGGATCAGACAACCCTGCCCGTGATTGCCGCACGGCGTCTGAGACAGCCGCTACTGCTTCATCCTGACCAATCACCCGCCTGTGCAGCTCTTCTTCAAG
>JAOZPL010000054.1:4370-9570 GCA_029932795.1 Candidatus Zixiibacteriota bacterium
AGCCTCAATAGCTTTTGCGACTCGGACTCGGATAGCCGCGTTACCGGAATACCGGTCCATTTCGAGACGATTTCGGCGATTTCCTCAGGGTCGACGACCTCTTTGAGAAGCTGCTGTTTTTCCTGAATCACGGTCAGTGAGTGTGTCAGCAACTGGAGTTTCTTTTCTGCATCAGCGATATCACCGTATTTCAGCTTGGCGGCGGTCTCAAAATCTGCGCGTCGTTCAGCGTTGGCGGCTTTCTGCTTCAACTCCTCAATCTCGGATTTGATCGTCCGAATCGTGTCAACTGTATCTTTCTCCTTTTGCCACTGGGTGCGAAGTTCTTCCCGCTGGGAGTAAAGGTCGGACAGCTCGTTTTCAATCGGTTTCAGGCGGTCTTTAGCATCTTTTTCACGCTTGACCCCTTCCTTCTCGATCTCAAGCTGCCGGATGCGCTTTTCGACAGTGTCAAGTTCTTCCGGCATGGAGTCAATGGAGATGCGCAACTCCGCCGCCGCTTCGTCGATTAGATCAATGGCCTTGTCCGGCAGGAAACGATCCGCGATATATCGATCAGACAGCTTCGCCGCCGCCACAATCGCACCATCGGAAATCTTTATCCCGTGAAACACCTCGTACCGCTCGCGCAGCCCGCGAAGAATCGAAACAGTCTCCTCGACACTTGGCGGTTGAATCAGAACCGGCGCAAGGCGGCGTTCAAGGGCGGCATCCTTCTCGATGTGCTTGCGATATTCGTCAAGGGTTGTAGCACCGATAAAGCGAATCTCCCCTCTGGCCAGCGCCGGTTTGAGCATGTTGGAGGCATCCAGCGACCCCCCCTCGGTGGCACCGGCACCGACAATGGTGTGCATCTCGTCGATGAACATGATCGTGCGGCCGGCGGAAGCCTCCACCTCCTTGAGAATCGCCTTGAGCCGTTCCTCAAACTCTCCACGGAACTTGGAACCGGCGATCATAGCACCGATATCGAGCGCTACAAGCTGCCGATCCTTGAGCGTCTCCGGCACCTCGCCGTGGGCGATCTTCTGTGCCAGTCCCTCAACTACCGCCGTCTTACCCGTGCCCGGCTCGCCGATCAGGACCGGATTGTTTTTCGTGCGCCGGGACAGAATCTTGATTATACGGCGTATCTCATCATCCCGTCCGATCACAGGATCAAGCTTCCCCTCGGCGGCCATCTTAGTCAGGTCGCGCGAGTATTTCTCCAGAGCGGCGTATTTTGATTCCGGGTCAGCGTCAGTGACACGACTGCTGCCGCGTATCGAGGTTAACGCCTTGAGCACGTCATCCCGCTTGACGCCGTTCTGTTTGAGAATCTCCTGCGCCTTGCACTTGACTGCAAACATCGCCAGCAGAAGATGCTCGACCGAGACATATTCATCCTTGAACTGCCCCAGTTCCCCTTCGGCTTTGTAGAGCAATTGCGAGAACTCGTTCGACGGATAAAGCTGTCCCCCTTCCTGTCGCGGGAGCATCTTAAGCACGTCGTTGACCTCGTCGCTTATCCGATTAAGATCAGCACCCAGCTTTTTGATTATCTGCCCGACCAGTCCTTCTTCCTGCTTGAGCAGGGCGGCGAGAAGGTGCTCCGGTGTAATCTGCGGATGTCCTTCCGCCTGCGCCATCTGCTGGGCATACGAGATGGCGTCAATTGATCGTTGTGTGAATTTGTTAAGGTTCATGTATTTTCACCTTCTTTCTTTTCTGACACGTAGGTCGGGTTCCGAGCGGAATCCGCCGCAGGTGGATGGATCGAGAAACCCGACACGCACCGAAATATCTTTTGTCTATCTCGTGTTCTCATTACTTATCCTGACGAGAATGCCGCCAAATCCAAGACGTCTAATGTTCTACCAGCCATGATATATGCTCCTCACATTAACTTCACTGTAAGAGTGCTTGGTGATCCCTGTTACATATCTTCCCGATAGCCCAATGTTCAGTTTCTCACTAGTGTCGAGACAAAAACGAGCATATCCCATACTACTCCCCCCATTCCTCTAACAGCCGCCGTTGTTTCTCCGTCAGCGTCTTGGGGATCGTTACTTTGACCTCGACATACTGGTCGCCCTGGACGCCGCCGACTGACAGGCCCATACCCTTCAGGCGAAGTTTCGTCCCCGGTTGCGTGCCGGGCGGAATGTTCAGCGACACTGTCCGGGTCAGTGTCTTCACCTGCTTCCTGCAGCCCTTGATCGCCTCTATGAACGATACCTCTACGGTGCTGTAGATATCATTCCCCTTGCGTTCGAAATGCTGATCCGGCATAACCTCCACCGTTATTATCAAATCTCCGTTCCGGCCGCCATACAGGCCCGGCTCTCCCTGCCCACGCAAACGAATCTTGCCGCCGTTATCAATCCCCGCCGGAATCCTGACCGACAGCTTCCTGTTCACACCCGGAAGCTGAATAATCCTTTTGGTCCCTTTAACCGCCTCAATAAACGAAATCATAAGCCGGGATACAAGGTCGGCTCCCTTCTGCGGTCCAGCCTGGTGGGTGAAGTCAAAATCACCACGGCCCCCGCCGCCCAGGAACGATGAGATAATATCCTCCAGATTGCCGAAACCATGGACATTACCGGCACCGCCAGTTCGAAATGTCCACCTGCTACCGCCTCCGAACGGCGAGAAGCCGAACCCGCCGGAATCAAAGCCGCCCATCTGCGCCCCGCCGGCAAACGCGCCGTACCTGCGCATCGTATCGTACTCCTCTCGCTTTTTCCTGTCCTTGAGAGTCTCATATGCCTCGGTAGCCTCTTTGAACTTCGCTTCGGCCTTTTTGTCACCCTTGTTGCGATCCGGGTGATACTTCTTGGCCAGTTTGCGGTACGCCTTCTTGATCTCATCCGTTGAGGCGTTTTCGCTCACACCCAGTGTAACATAGTAATCCCTGGCCATATTGTATCACCTCCTTCAAGCCTCCGACAAAAAAGGGCTGGCCTTGCCGACCAGCCCTCCTCTTCACCTTGGGGTTTCCCATACCCCGATTTCTTACGAAACCTTGACCTCGACTTCTTTGGGCTTCACTTCCTCAAGCTTGGTCAGTGTAACTTCCAGCAGGCCATTCTTATAGTCGGCCGATATCTTTTCGCTATTGACCGACTTGGGAAGCGTGAACGAGCGGCTGAACGAACCGGAGTTGATCTCGCAACGGACGTAGTCCTCGTTCTTGTCTTCCTTCTTGAACTCCCGGGAACCAGAGACAGTCAGCACACCTTCCTGTACGGTCACCTTAATGTTGTCCTTTTTCATACCGGGAAGTTCAAAGGTCAACCGGATATTGTCCTTGTTTTCCCGGATGTTGACCCGCGGTGAGAAATCACCGTCAAAATCTACACTCCGGAAACTCGGGAAGCTGAACCAGTCCTCAAAAAACCGGTCAATCCCCTGGCTGACACTGTTACTTCTTGGTCTTACTGTCAGGTACGACATTTTCAAATCCTCCTTTCTTATTTGTTTCCAGCTTTTTTCACTTGTCGAACTGGTATACATCAACTGCCGTGCCAAAGCAACTAAGTCACTATAGTACAACAGATTAAGATTCCAACGCGAGGAGGTAATCAACAATAAATGCCAATATGGCATAGTATTATGTACTTTTTGGCATACCGCAACAGCCAAAATGACATTTATGTGCCATTATGGCGCAATAAGAAACTGAATAGGGATTTAGTGGCGGGAAAGAATCTCTGCTATCGCTTTATTCACAGGAGATTTTTTGAAAAAAAGACTTTGTGCTGCCGACTGGCCAGCCTGAAACTCCTTGATCTTGTCGATTGCCTGCTTATCTCCGATCTGTCCAAGCGCCCTGACAACGGCCACGCGTATATCTTCTTTGGACACCCTGCCCCCGGCCAGCTTGGATAGTTCCTGTTCATTCTCCAGAAGTGAGCCCAGGAATGTCTTGGCATCGTCACCACCGAGTTTACCCAGTGCTGCCACTGCTTTGAGTGTTTCCTCGTTTGTTCTGCGAACAAGATCGATCAGCAGGGGCACCGTATCAGCGGATCCAATCAGACCGATCGCTATAATACAGCTTTCGCGGATCTCTCTAACCGTATCCTCGGCCATGAATACGAGGCAGTCCAAAGCATCTTCGCCCCCTATCTTCTCCAGGGAACTGACAATTTCACGGCGGACTCGCACGTCCGGATCTGACAGGCGCAACCGCAACGGTGTAACACCCTGGGGATCACCAAGCAAGCCGAGAACAAAGATGGCGTTGCGGACAACATACCACCGGTTGTCAGGCAGCTCGTGGCGAGCGGGGTCCCTCTCAAAATAGGCGTCGTTGACAAGTATACGGGTGCAGATTTTGAGTGACGGTTTCCCCATCTCCGCCAGGATTTTCAGCGCCTGCTGCCGAACACTTCGAACCGGATGCGATATGATCGAGGAAAGAGCCAGAGCAACTTCCTCCGAACCGATAGAGACCAGAAGTGCTTTCAGACGAGCGGTTTCGTCGTGTTCTGCCGTCAGCAGTTCCGAAACAAGTTGGTCGACAACATCGCTTTGATTAATGCTCTCAAACACCTTCTTAACAGCCATGGAATCGTAAACCGTAACATCGCTGTCCACCAGCCGCCGGGTCGCCATGGCATCAGTGACCTCAATTAGATAATTGTAACCCTTCTCTGTCAGACATTTCTGAAACAGTCTCCAGATGAGTTCCGAGTACTCGTATGTTTCCTTCTTGTCCCTGACACGATACGCAATTTCCCGAGTTACAGATGCCATGACTGCTTCATCAGTGACCGGCTGCAAGGTATTGACGGCGACAACCAGGAGAGCCAGAGCCTTCTGGCGCAGATCGGAGTCCGAGGAATCAAGAAGATCGAACAACCGACTGGTCACCTCTATGGCTTTTTCTCGTTGACCAGTGGTCAGAAGACGATGAAAGGCATCGGCGAATTCAGTGGTACGGTGATCACGTTCTTCATCCTTAAGCAGTTCGTCGAGCAGACTCTCGACCCGATCTCTCGATTCGATCTTAATGGCACCGGTAGCACTTTCCTCATCAGTGTGCTCTGCTTTCGGCTCCTTATAACCAAGGTCATCAAGATGTTCGAGTATTCTTTCCCGATCTGGATGGACCTGCACCAGCCGTCGCATCGCAATGTAAAGATTCACACTTTCGTCATTTTCCCTCTGATCGGTTGGGGTGGAGTTTACCTGCTCCAGCAGTGACATGAGT
>JAOZPL010000055.1 GCA_029932795.1 Candidatus Zixiibacteriota bacterium
TCAGAAGCGGACTATTAGGGCGTTAGGTCTGGGCCGGATTCACAGGACGGTCATTCATAATGACACACCCCAGATACGCGGGATGATTCGCGCTGTCTCTCATCTCGTCAAGGCTGAAGAGATAAAGTAGAGAAGGAAGCCGAGGCACCGCATGGATCTGCACAATTTGAAGCCGGCCAAAGGATCAAAAAAGAATCGCAAGAGACTCGGTCACGGCCCCGGCAGCGGGAGGGGTAAGACCTCCGGGCGCGGCCATAAGGGACAACTCTCGCGAAGCGGTAGCAAGCACAAGATTGGCTTTGAAGGCGGCCAGATGCCTCTGCACCGTCGCCTGCCGAAGTTCGGTTTCACCAATATATTCAGGAAGGAATATCAGATCGTCAATGTGGCAGCTTTGGCTCGGTGTGAGGCAGGTGAAGTCACCGGCGAGACATTGGTCGCTGTCGGCTTGATTAAAAACACCCGGACGCCGGTTAAGATTCTCGGAAACGGAAACGTAGAGAAGGCGTTTACGGTCAGGGTGGCGGCCTTTTCCAAGGCGGCTATCACCAAGATTGAGGCGGCAGGCGGCAAAGCCGAGGTGGTCAAGTGTTAGATACCTTCCGGTCGATATTCAAGGTTGAGGAACTCAAGAAACGGATTCTGTTCACCCTCGCACTTCTGGTAGTGTACCGTATCGGCGGTCACATCCCGACTCCGGGTGTTGATGGTTCCGTTATTTCGCAGTTTATCTCTTCCACGCAGTCTATCCTGGGTCTGCTGGATCTGTTTGCGGGTGGGGCGTTCCGCAAAGCAACTATTTTCGCCCTGGGAATCATGCCCTATATCTCCGCCTCCATCATGATGCAGCTTCTTGGTGCCGTTGTTCCCTACCTGCAGCGGCTGCAGCGGGAGGGGGAGGAAGGACGACGGAAAATAACGCAGTATACACGTTACCTGACGGTGTTAATTGCGGCTTTGCAGGCGTGGGGGACGGCCGGGTTCCTTCAAACAATAAACTGGAATGGCATTCCAGCCGTGTCGCCGGAGGCTCAAGGCTGGTTTATTCCGATGACCATCCTTACGTTTACATGTGGTACGATCTTTATCATGTGGCTGGGCGAAAAGATTACTGAACGAGGGATTGGCAACGGTATCTCCCTTATCATTTTCATAGGTATCATCGCCCGTTTCCCCGATGCCATTGTACAGGAGATCTCCTTGATGTGGGTGGGAACGAGGGAGATCTGGATTGAAGTTGTCATGGTTGCCATGATGATTCTTGTGATCGCCGCCATTGTCCTGATGACCCGCGCGCAGCGTCGCATTCCCGTGCAGTACCCCCGCAAAGTGGTCGGCAGGCGAGTGTTTGGTGGAGCGACCACGCATCTGCCGTTGTCAGTCAACTCCGCAGGTGTTATCCCTATCATCTTTGCCCAGTCGATCATGTTTCTGCCCTCCACGGTTGCCCAGTTATTCCCCCAGACGGAATGGGTTCAGAATCTGGTTGGGGTCTGGCTGGCACCGGGCGGCTTCTGGTATTCAATCATCTATGGTTTGATCATAATCTTTTTTGCATATTTCTACACCGCCATTGTCTTTAACCCGATGGATATCGCAGATAATATGCGCAAAAATGGTGGTTACATTCCCGGTATTCGTCCCGGAAAGAATACCTCGGAGTATGTCGAAAAGGTACTCACGAGGATTACCCTGCCAGGTGCTATTTTCTTCGCATGCATTGCCATTCTCCCTTGGGTATTGATCGGTCAGGCGAACGTGAACTTTTTCTTCGGCGGCACCGGTCTGTTGATTGTGGTCGGTGTGGCGCTGGATACGCTGCAACAGATTGAATCTCACCTGCTCATGCGTCACTATGACGGGTTTATGAAGAAGGGCAGAATTCGCGGGAGGTCGATGTAGAGATGAACTTCGTTTTCCTCGGACCTCCCGGATCGGGCAAAGGAACCCAGGCGGCTCGCCTGTCCGAAGAGTTGACTATTGCACACCTTTCAACAGGTGACCTTCTGCGGGCCGCTGTTAATGAGAAGACCGAACTGGGCGGGCAGGCGGAGAGCTTTATGTCCCGGGGGGAGCTCGTCCCGGATGAATTGATTATCGGGATGATTGAAGAGAAGCTGAGCCAGGGTGGACTCGACGGCGGTTTCATACTGGATGGTTTCCCGCGTACTATTCCGCAGGCCAGGTCGCTCAGGGAGATGCTTGACCGGCACAGTACTTCGCTGGATCTGGTAATCCTGCTCCAGGTAAGTGACGCTACGGTCATCAAGCGCCTTACAAGAAGGGCTGAAATAGAAGGACGTACCGATGATACGGAAGCAGTCATTCTTAACAGACTTGAAGTATACCGACAGCAGACAAAACCGATTGAGGACTTTTATCGTCAAGAGTCAATCCTGACAGAGATTGTCGGTGAGGATACACCAGACAGGGTTTATGAGGCGATTCGCAAGGTGGCTATCAGAACTATGAATGCATAATGATAGTATTGAAAACGAAAAATGAGATCGAGATCATGAGGCGAGCCGGGAAAGTTGTCAGCCGAACGCTGGACATGGTAGCCCGGGTGATAGAGCCCGGTATGACGACAGCCAAGCTTAACGATCTTATAGATGATTTTATAAGGTCCCAGGGTGCGATTCCGGCTTTCAAGGGTTACCAGGGATTTCCGGCGTCTGCCTGCATCTCGGTAAATGAAGAGGTCGTGCACGGTATCCCCGGCGACAGGAAGCTACGGGATGGTGATATCGTCTCGGTTGACGTCGGCTCGATTCTGGATGGGTACTACGGTGATTCGGCGCGTACGTTTGCGGTAGGCCGTGTTTCGCAGCAGAAGAGCAGACTTATGGAATCAACGCTCAAATCACTGATGGCAGGTATTGACAATGCAAGGAAAGGTAATAGATTGGGGGTTATATCGGCCGCTGTGCAACAGGTTGCCGAGAGGGACGGTTACGGTGTCGTGCGGCAACTGGTCGGGCACGGCATCGGACGACAGATGCATGAGGACCCCCAGGTTCCGAATTTCGGCTCACCCGAAGATGGTCCTGAACTGGGAACCGGAATGGTCATTGCTATTGAACCGATGATAAACACCGGTACGTATGAGATCAAGACGATGCCGGACGGGTGGACGGTCGTGACCGCCGACGGGCAGCCCTCCGCCCATTTCGAGCATACGGTCGCAATCACAGATGAGGGACCGGACATTTTGACGTTGTCGTAAGGAGAGTATGGCGAAAGAAGAAACGATCACGGTTGAGGGAAAAGTCATTGAACCGTTGCCCAACGCCATGTTCCGGGTGGAACTGGATAATGGGCATGTGGTGTTAGCCCACATATCCGGAAAGATGAGAATGCATTTTATCAGGATTCTTCCTGGCGATAAGGTGACGCTGGAGTTGTCGCCCTACGACCTTAATCGTGGTCGCATAACCTATCGCTACAAGTGAGCGCACGTAGATAGAATGGAACCCGGTTATGAAAGTGAAATCAGCCATAAAGAAGCGCTGTGAGCACTGTAAAATTATTAAGCGGCGGGGTGTCCTGCGAGTGATCTGCTCCAAGAACCCCAGCCATAAACAGCGCCAGGGATAAGGGGAGAAGTTCTGAAGATAAAGGAGATATAAGTTGGCTCGTATTGCGGGTGTTGATTTACCTAAGGACAAGCGAATTGAGATCGGCCTGAGATATATTTTTGGGGTAGGCCCGACCATCGCTGATGAGATCCTGAAGAAGACTGGTGTTGATCCGAATATTCGGATCCGCAAACTATCTGATGAAGATATCACCAAGCTGCGTAGTATTATCGAGAGTGACTATGTGGTGGAAGGCAACCTCCGGGGTGAGATTTCCATGAATATCAAGCGCCTGATCGATATCGGCAGCTACCGGGGTTTGCGTCATCGCCGGGGTTTGCCGGTCCGTGGACAGAGGACCAAGACAAATGCACGCAGTCGCAAGGGTCCTCGGCGGACGATAGGCGGGTTGAAGAGAAAGCCGGCCAGCAAGGTGTAACATAATGACTTGGTAGGAGTAGTCCGTGGCAGATCCAAAGAAAAGGAAAGTCAGGAAAAAAACTGGACGCGTGGAAACCGATGGAGTTGTCCACATCAAAGCAACGTTCAACAATACGGTGGTAACAATAGCCGATGTCAGCGGCAGGACGATCTCATGGGGTTCTGCGGGCAAGGTCGGTTTTAAGGGTTCGAAAAAATCAACTCCCTTTGCGGCCCAGATGGCGGCCACTCAAGCAGTTAGGGAAGCTCTTGACTTGGGGCTTCGCAAGGCTGAGGTCTGGGTCAAGGGGCCCGGTCCCGGACGAGAGGCTGCCATACGATCACTCTCAGCAGCCGGGCTGGAGATTACAGTTATTAAAGACGTGACGCCTATTCCACACAACGGATGCAGACCCCCAAAACGTCGCCGGGTATGAGGAATAGGCTTGCAATCTGTGATAGGAGAATAGATGGCTCGATATCGTGATGCGAACTGCAAACTGTGTCGTCGTGAAGGCGAGAAGCTCTTTCTCAAGGGTTCCCGCTGTCTGACTGATAAGTGCGCTCTTGAACGGCGCCAGTATGCCCCCGGGCAACATGGTCAGAGCAGACGCCGCAAAGTGTCGACATACGGATTGCAGTTGCGTGAAAAGCAGAAGGTTCGTCGGACATACGGCATACTCGAAAACCAGTTCCGCAACTACTTTAAAAAGGCTGATATTAAAACCGGAATAACCGGCCAGAATCTGGTGCAGTTCCTGGAATGTCGTCTTGATAATCTTGTCTATCGGTTGGGATTCGCTGCTTCTCGTAAGCAGGCGCGCCAACTGGTACGCCATCGCCACATAATGATCGACGACCGCACCGTGGATATCCCCTCCTACCAGGTTAAACCAAACCAGGTAATACGGGTCAGGGATAAATCGAAGAACCTTGATATGGTTCACGCTTCTCTAAAACTTGGCCGCGGGGACGAGATCCCCTGGCTGAGATTGAATAAGGCGGCTTTGGAAGGGGAACTTCTGGAAGTGCCCGAGCGTTCCGATATCCCGCTGACAGCCAACGAACATCTAATTGTGGAATTGTATTCTAAGTAGTGCATTTTTTCCCTCTTGGAGGTCTTAAGCAATATGAAATGGAAAGCCATGGCCATGCCTAAGGAGGTCGTTGCCGATCTGTCTTCGGCAACGGACAACTATTCACGCTTTGTCATTGAACCGCTCGAACGGGGGTACGGTTTCACGCTGGGTAATGCTCTTCGTCGGGTTGTGCTTTCGTCGATCCAGGGAGCTGCAGTCGTCTCCATGCGCATCGCCGGGTGTTTGCACGAGTTTTCCACCATAGACGGCGTCTTTGAAGACGTCACTGATATCGTCCTCAATGTGAAGCAGATTATCGTCAGGATGCATGCCGACGATATGCGCACCTTGCGGTTGAAGATCAGCAAAAAGGGGAAGGTCACAGCCGGTATGTTCGAGGGCGACCCGGATATTGAGATCCTCAATCCTGACCTGTATATCTGCGAGTTAACTGACGACGTCGATCTGGAGATGGAGATCGATATCGATTCCGGTCGTGGCTATCATGTCGCTGATCAGAACAAGCGGCCGGACGCCCCTGTAGGAACGATCTTTGTCGATTCCCTCTTCTCGCCGGTTACCAAAGCTTCCTACTTTGTCGAGAACACCCGGGTCGGTCAGAGGACGGATTTTGACCGCCTGATTATTGAGTTGTCCACGGACGGTTCAATTACGCCCGAAGACGCCCTCAGCTATACGGCCAAACTGCTCAAGGATCATCTGCAGCTCTTTATCCATATGGATGAAGAAGTTATGGTGGAAGAGGAACCGGAGGAGGACGAGGAGATTGTCCGCATGCGGTCGCTTCTGAAGACCCGCGTTGAAGAACTGGAGCTCTCCGTTCGTTCCTCCAATTGCCTGCGGGCGGCCAATATCCAGACCCTTGCCGATCTGGTCGTCAAGACCGAACAGGAAATGTTGAAATACCGCAATTTCGGACGGAAGTCACTCAACGAAATCGGCACCCGGCTCGAGGAAATGGACCTTTCGTTTGGCATGGATATTTCACGTTTTGTTGAACCAGAAAAAACGTCGTGAGTGTAAACTATGGGGCATCAGGATAGGGTAAAGAAACTGGGTCGTACCAGAGCGCACCGGGAGGCAATGTTGGCCAATATGGCCATGTCGCTGTTCCAGCATCGAGTGATCAGAACCACCGATGCCAAAGCAAAAGCCCTCCGGCCGGTAGTGGATCGTTTGATATCGACCGCCAAGAAAGGCACCCTTGCCTCCAAGAGACAGGTCGCCAGAACCGTGCATGTGAAAGGAGTCTTCAAGAAGCTATATAGCGATATTGTCCCGCAATTTGCAGATCGTGACTCCGGCTTTACACGTGTGATCAAGCTGGGTGTGCGACGCGGTGACGGTGCTTTGGTATCGGTCGTTGAACTGTTGACCGAAAAACCTGCGGAGCGCTTAGAGAAGAAAGACAAGAAGGGCAAAAAGGCAGCCCGGGGCGCAACCGTAAGGCGGGCGAAACGAACGGCCAAAAAGACAACCAAAGATAAATAAGTGTTGTCTGGGTGAAGATCAGTAAAAGCCCACCGCGTGGTGGGCTTTCTTCATTTTGGCCGAGCCGGCCCCGTCAATGATTTCCGTCACCTGCCGTCGGTCACCCATCACAGATCGGCTGTCTCTTCGATACGGGCCAAATAGCTTGATATTCAGATTAGGCAATGTTATATAAATCCTAAACCGAATAATGAATCGATAACAGGAAGTGATTGGGGTCAAAGCTGTTGGTTTGTTACCTTGCCGAATTCCATGAACACAATACAAACGTGAGAGGGAATGATGGAGCCGACTCAGAAAAAAGGACTGTCCAAAGGGTGCCTGGTGGCGCTGATAATTGCCGGCGTGCTGCTGGTTATCATTATCATCGCAGGCGTCACCTGCTGGTATTACAAGGATGATCTGGCCAGAATGGCCACTGGCACCGCCATTGACGGAATAAAAACGACCGTGGCGGAGAATCCCCCCGAGGGTGTTGATACCGTTCAGTTCAACGCTCTGACCGACGCCTTTATGGTAAAACTTAACGAAGGGCAGCTTGATTACGAGAAGTATGGTGTTTTCATGCAGGCGATTCAGGGCGTCGTTGGTGATGAGGAGATCACTGCTGAAGAAGCTGACAGGCTCTGCGATGCGATGATAGACTACTTCCCTGATCTGGCGGACATGGTACCGAGCGAAGAACCCCCGGATACCGTGCAGGTTGAAGATTCTACCGGGTTACAGTGAGAAAACCGCCGGTTGACTACAGAGTTGACCGGTTGAATGTAGAGAACGTCTGAGAATGGATACAGCCAAGCTACTTGCTGCGATTGTCGGTGCATACATGGCAGGTGCCATCCCGTTTGGCCTGATAATTTCATGCTGGTTCGGGGTCCCGGATATTCGTACCCGCGGTTCCGGTAACATTGGCGCCACCAACGTCTGGCGAGTGGTCGGTGCAAAGGCGGCCTTCTGGGTCTATCTCCTGGACATAGGGAAGGGTGTTGCTGTCGTGCTGGTTGCCCGTCAGATAGATCAGGCTCTTCTCACGCGCGATATTTTTCTTGTAGCCTGTGCCATGGCGGTAGTGCTGGGACACATATTCCCGGTCTATCTTCGTTTTCGAGGTGGTAAGGGCGTCAACACTGCTCTGGGTGCCCTGGCGACTCTCCTGCCGTTGGAGACAGCTGTCTGTGTGGGTGTATTCCTGCTGGTAGCATTGCTTTCGCGCTACGTGTCGCTGGGGTCAATGTCGGCTGCTATCGCTTTGCCGCTGGTTATTCTGATCGAAACTAACCTTATGGGGAAGCAGATAGTGCCTGTCTATCTCTACGGCGTTCTTGCGATGGCCGTCCTCGTTCTGGTGACCCACAGACAAAACATCCGCAGGCTTCTGGCCGGTACGGAAAACAGGTTTGCGCTGTCATCAGGAACGAGAAAGGATCATAGTCATGGTTAAAAGAATCGCAATACTCGGTGCCGGTTCCTGGGGAATGGCGCTGAGTCGTCTGCTTGACACGGGTGAGAACAGCGTCTGCCTCTGGGAGTATGATGACGCAGAATACAGGAAGCTGCTGAAGTACCGCGGCAACCCGGACAGGCTCAGCGGGTTTCAACTGCCGGAAACGGTAGAGTTGAGCAACGATATATCTAAGGCCATCACAGGTGCCGAATTGCTGGTGCTGGCCACGCCATCACAGTATCTACGGTCGGTCATATCTCCCCTCGGGGGACATCTCGATTCGGTACACGGAATAGTCAATGTTGCCAAGGGGATCGAAACGGAGTCGCTGAAACGGATGTCGGAAGTTATAGCTGAGGAAACGCATTTTCCGGGCGAGAGAATAGCTACCCTGTCCGGCCCGTCGCATGCCGAAGAAGTAGTCCTGGACATGCCCACCACGGTAGTGGCGGCATCGGAATCGGTATCCTTTGCTGAGAACGTGCAGCAACTGTTCTCGATCGCGAATTTCAGGGTCTATGTCTGCGAGGATCTGATCGGTGTAGAACTGGGCGGCTCACTCAAGAACATAATCGCAATTGCTGCCGGCATTGCCGATGGCCTTAAGATGGGTGACAATACCAAGGGTGCTTTGATCACACGCGGTCTGGCCGAGATGACACGCCTTGGTGTGGCTATGGGAGCCCGGGTCGAAACTTTCGCCGGACTCTCCGGTCTTGGTGATCTGTTTACAACTTGTACATCGCGGCACAGCCGCAATCGCACGGTTGGTGAGCGCATTGGCCGTGGGGAAAAACTTATAGATATCCTCGATAGTATGGTCATGGTGGCTGAAGGGGTTGAGACGACCCGTTCAGGACAGGAACTGGCTCGGAGATATGATGTTGAGATGCCGATCACGAACGAGATTTACCAGGTGTTGTTCAACGAGAAATCACCCTCCGAGGCCGTAGCTGATCTCATGGGAAGAAAACTGAAAGCAGAAGTATGGCGGTAACAAAATCAGCCTGAGCAGGGGGAAGTGCATGGCTAAATCGAACACGAAAGAAAAACGGTACTACTCGATAAGTGAAGTCTCCCGGATTACCGGCCTTGAGCCGTATGTGCTGCGTTACTGGGAGAAGGAATTTCCGATTCTCAAGCCGAGAAAGAATCGGGGTGGCAGCAGATTGTACACTTCCAGCGATATCGAATTGGTCAATCGTATCAATCACCTCAGAACCAAGGAGAAACTGACGATCGCCGGAGCCAGGACGAAACTGATGTTGAAAAAATCGGCTGCCTACAAAGAGGAGATGGTTGCTCGGGCCAAAGCTAAGACACTTGCTGGGCAGATCAGAAAGGATATCGAAGACCTGCTCAAATTTTTCCCTTGAGTTTTAACGGTTTTCGGATAGATTGAATGTACTAGGCAGTGTCTAGTAACAGTCGATGTTGTGTCGGAGCGTAGCGCAGCCAGGTTAGCGCACTCGCTTGGGGTGCGAGAGGTCGGCCGTTCAAATCGGCTCGCTCC
>JAOZPL010000056.1:0-4540 GCA_029932795.1 Candidatus Zixiibacteriota bacterium
GGGAAAACCGCGAAATCAAACGGTCCGGCAAACGAACCGGAGCTCGTGTCGTTGACGATAAACTTCGGAAGCTCGACCGAAAGGTCAGGATTGTATCGGGCTCCAAGTATCAGCCCGTTGCTTTTATCACGATAGAACAGATAGATTCGTCCAAGGGTGTCAACTGCCAGCTTTGGCTCAACAAGATCGGCTCCTGTGGCGGAACCGGAGATGCACTGGTTCGTCCCTGCTTTGCTATTCAGGGAATCGAGCCGCTGCAGGAATATCTTCTGCGAGCCGTACCGGTTGTCACTCCAGGCACCCAACCAGCCACCGTCGGCCAAAGAACGCAGACTGGCATTATCCTGATTGAACCTGGCCGGAGAGAGGGAAAGGGAAACGGCGAAATCCGAGAAACCGGTCGCCACTACACCGGCTGCTCGGGATGAACCTGAGCTAACAGCCCTTTGATCAAGTTTTAGCCCCTCCAAACGGTCGGAGTGCAGAGCCGCCCGATCAAAATCGACAGCCGTAACGCCGTGAGCTATGAGCAAAAGGAAAGAAAATAGGAGCAGGCATATTCTCATATATTACTCGTCAAATAATCCATCGCCTCCTCAGAGGAGTAACGCAAAATGGGTGCCCCGAAAAAAAAACAATCTCCTTCCAGAAAACTTTCAATGAAAGCCATTAACTACTTACTATACAAACAGATACCAAGTCACGCCAGATGTAGATACGGCAATTATAATAACGCTATATAGAGTATAGACGGATTGCCTGCAACTCTGTTCACACCATTACCGTATGGCTAACCATCCCTGTGAAACTCTGGGCATCTCGCTACGTACCATTACTGAGGAAGAATAGGTCACTGGCGGTGTAAATGTCCACTGGAGAGGGTACCACCGGTCTGAACTCAACATAATCGCTCGGCAAATGAGCATCCCGGGGGAGGCGAAGAGAGGCTGACAGGGACAATCAGCCAGATCAGAGGAGAGATATGCATAGAGTCGCACTCTTGAGGATAGCCATTGCCTGCGGTCTGATCGTTCTGATCGTCGGCGCTGTTGCTTCGGCGCAGATCGTACCCCCCGACTACGAGGATTCAAAAGAATCACCAAAAAAAATCCAAATCAAACTGGATAAATCCTCTGAGAACCTGGCTGAGGAATACCTGGATATCCTCGAGCAACTCCAGGAAATTGTTGAGGACTACTCCGAATACCTTTCCGAACTGGAACCTGCCATCTGCGAAGGTTACTCCATCTCCTTTGGAGTATTCACCGAAGGACTTCAAAGCGGCCGATATGCCAAGAGCTACAAAGAGCTTCTGTCGGATATCGAGGATTTCGTCCAAAACCTCAGGCACCTCGAGAGGGAACATCAGGACGCGTCAGGAACAGCCGACCAGCGCTGCCGTCGGATCATCAGGAATCTCAGGCGGGAGATGAACATGCTGGTCGACCTTACGGAAGAACATGTCGACCATGCCAAAGCAAAGGAAATCTGGAATGAGAACCTGCAACTCTACCTGGAGGAAGGTCTCAAACACTTGATAATAATGCTGGAGGATCGCCAGGACGAACTTGATGAAATTATCGGGCGCGCTGCTGAAATACCATTACTGCCACCGATCCCAGACATCAAGCCCCTCCCCGCTATCCCCATTCCGCACAAGAAAGGTGTGTCTGACTACAATCACGCCAAAGGAGAAGTCGGCCTGGTGCGTGATTTCTCTGACAGTCTCACGGTAAAACGATCAGATCACACCATCCATATCAGCAACCCGTTGGGTGATGTCAAAATCATCGGCTGGGATAAGGGTGTAATTGTCAGCACGCTGGAAATCGAGGTCAAAGCCGAACCGCACGTTGTAGAAAAAGATTTCGTATCCGAATCTTCACTTAAAATGGCCATGTCCGGCAACTCTTATGAGGTCCAAGCCGATCTGCCCAAAGTCTCCGACCCAAGCATAAAAATCCTTACCAGTACCCTGACAGTGTACGTGCCCTATGGCAATCCGGTGGAATGCGAGAATGCATTCGGGGAGCTGTTCGTGTCGGACCTCGGAAACGGTGCTGATGTTACCGGTCAGTATTCGAAAATAAAGGTCGAGAATGTCCAGGGCAACATAACTGTAGCGAACACCATGGGGCCAATCGCCCTTGAGGATATCACCGGCAGTATCAGTGTCAGGAACGGCTACAGCCCCATTGAGATCATCGCCTGCGACGGTGATATGACTATCGAGAACGCTTATTCCGAAATCACTCTGGATAATTCACGTGGACAGGTGATTCTTTCAAACTCCGGAAGGATTACCGTTCACAGTCACACCGGCAACGTGACCATCACCAACACGTATGGGACGGTCGAAGTGAACCGGCTTGACGGTGACCTGCGGGCCACCAACGCTTTCCAGCCGCTGGTGATAAGGAACATCAAAGGGGAGGCGGAGCTTGAAAACACATATGCCAAAATAAACGCCTCTGACATCAGCGACTTTCTGTCTGCCACCAACAAGTACGGCCAGATCTTTGGTGAGAAGCTCAATGGCCCGTTGAAGGTTTTTAGCGAGAACGGAACCATCAAGCTGGTGCTTGACCGGCAATTAAACGGCCCATCGACCGTAACCGCATCATACGGAACGATTGACCTGACATTGAATGAGAGTACTAACATATTCCTGAAAGCCCACACTATCAACGGCGATATCCAGACACTGCTGCCACTGCTGATTCGCGATGAAGGTACAACCATGTCAACAGAGTACAAATTCGGCAAGGGTAGGAATACACTTGCCGTATCCGGTAGAAACACCTCGATTATTATCAGCAGTACAAAGTAGCCAGTGACACTTTTTGTAACGGTCTATCTCATGTGTGGAAAACCGGTCCTGAAAATCAGACCCGGCAGGAATGACATGGATCACTCAATCACTGGCAGCAACTGGTTCAGTGATTAACTCCAACTGCTGCTTGATTCTCGCTTCGATCCCAGCAAAATAAGCCTCATTTGGACTGATGCCCGTTTCAGAATCGGCCAGACGGCGCAACTCGTCCATGATAAAACACATGGTTGCACTGCCGCCGAGAATGCCCTCCACCAACCGTCCGACCTGCCCTGATGGATCCTGGATGGCGCCACTCTCGATACTGGCTGTCACCTCTTCCACCCTCTGCCGGATGGCTGCAGCCGCATCATCGGCGTAACGCGCCAGTGTTGTCGCCGTCAACTTCAATGACTGCAGTGACACCCCTTTAACCTGATCGCGCAGGATCTGCTGTTGCATCCGACGGTTATCGTCAAGGAGCTTCTCCACGGTTGTGTACTGATCAAACAGCAGTTGATTCGCTTCCATAAGGATGTCATCCGCTGAACCGATATCTACTTCCAGGTATCGCGCCTCAGCAATCGTCTTGTCAAAGAGATCCTTCTGGATGGCGTGCAGCGCCTCCCTGTCAAGCTGGAGGTTCTCTCGCAGGATTTCCTTCTGTTCATTTCCAGCCATCGTCTCCTCAACCGTGCGATCGGCAAGCAAAAAGTGAGAGATATGGTTTGCCAGACAGATTATCTGACAGAAGACCAGCTCTGGTTCACGAGTCCCAGGAACAAAGACCGTGTGATGGTGACCGACCCCCTGACAGATGGATTCGGGCAAACGCCATCGCTCCAGCAGAAACTGCCCGAGCTGGGCATGGTTCGTCCCCCATGTTTCCTCCTCCAGTTCCGTGCGATCTCTCTCATGAGTTGCCTTCTTCCAAATGTCGGCAAAGACTTCGGGAAAGGAGCTCTCCAGAACCAACAGCCCAATATCGTGCAGCATGCCGGCAATAAATGCCTCCTCAGCCTGACGGCTGCCGGTTTTTTCCGCAATCATACGTGCTGCGATAGCGACTTCAAGTGAATGTCGCCAGAATCGAATCCGGTCGAATGAAGAACCCCAGTTGTCGGTCATCTTATAGACAGAGGTAGACAGGGCAAGCGCTGTGATCTGGCGAACACCCAGCGTCACCACCGCTTGGGTCATCGATCCGATCTGCCGCCCCACTCCATAGAAGGGGGAATTGACAATCCTCAGAACCTTGGCTGTAAGAGGCGGATCCCTCATCAGCACCCTGGCAAGGTCCTCAGCGCTGGACCGATCATCCCGGTTAAGCCGAAGTACCTCCGCCAGCGTCTGCGGCAGCGAGAGGAGTTCCTGGTGACTATCGAATATACCCTTTAGTTTCTCGAAATCCATACACGTGCCCGTCATTACCTGTATCGGATGAAAGAATGCCGAAATGAACCCGACCCAACAGATTCTCAAAGGGTAAGTTTTGAGCGAAGCCGTCTCAGTCGTCTTTCCAAGTCCCTCTGCTGACCTGCCCCACCCGGACAAACCCGATCCGCCCGCCGGGCACAATCATAGGCACGCCGGGGATCTTTAGCCCGGTGCTCGAAATACTTGGCCAACTCTATATTCGCCCAATAGCCCTCTTTGGTTTCTTCCCCGGTTAATCCTTTCCAGAGCGACACCGCCGTCTCCTCTGGAGGCCGCACATATCCGGGCCCA
>JAOZPL010000056.1:4550-9501 GCA_029932795.1 Candidatus Zixiibacteriota bacterium
AGAGCGACATCGCCGTCGCCCAGTCTCCGGTCCGCTTCAGCGCCTGTGCCTGAAACAACAGCATTTCCGGATCCAGCGGACAGTTCTTCCCTTTCTGCAACCCTCCCAGCAGACGGATCACCTCCTCGTTGAGCTTGCGGCGACCGTACACCCGGGACAACGAATAAACATCGTTCACGTCGCACAGATTACCTCCCCCCGTGGCGAAAACCGATGCAATATGATTAAGCAGAAAATAGAGCGACACAATATCCAGACGGTTATGTTTCAGGACATCGTTCATTGACTCAAGTCGCTCTTCACTGAGCCACTCAAAATAAACCGAAGGAATCAAATAACCGGGGATATCATCCGGGCGGAAAAAAGAGAACAGTTCCCGCTCAACATTGGTCAGGCTGCAATCCCGCAAACGTCGCCTGAACAACCGCCGAGTAACATGCAGAAGATCAATGTGCGAAGCCGTTGCGATCTCCCGGGCTACCCGGTTGACAATCATCCGGTCCCGCAGGAGATTAAGATCAAACGCCATGCCGTTGTAAGAGACAAGAGTCTTCTCTGCTGTCAGTTCCGCCATCAAATGCTGGAGCATGGCACCTTCATCGGAGTAGTCGGGCAGCAGGTACTGCCGCACCTCAAAGCCGTCACCGGTGATGGAGCCAAAACCTATCAGAAACGAGACAGCTCCGGCGCCACCCAAACCGGTCGTTTCCACATCAAAAAAGAGCAGATCACTAAACCGCACGCTCCCCCCGGTTTCCTCGGCAGTGAATGCAGAAAAGGGGATAGCTGCGTCGCTCAAGCCCGACGGGATGCTACAACGCCCAAACTGATGACCGGCAGAGTACTCTGTCCTGATAAGGCAGAACGAACCCGACTCATTCGAGATTAACCGCCCACCGGTGGCGTTAGCTATTTTCAGATACCGCGACGGCAACCTGTGCCCGGAGGCCAGACACTTCTCCTTTGTGATAAGACGCCTGATGCGGTTTAAACGAGTGTCGAGGTTATCACTGGCCATTGCCAACGGCATCGATTGCTGACTGTATTTTCAGGAGCACCAGTCGGTCGGTCTCGCGGTCGATAACTTGCTTTCGGAAACCGCAGTTGTCGTGCGGGTCAGCCTTGACGAGCGCCACAGCGGCATGGGCACGGCGATCAGGATTATCAGATCCTGTTTCTCCCAGCAGAATCAGCATAGCATCATCTGTCCCATTCTCCCCCAGAACGTCGCAGGCGATATTTCCCACCAGTCGGTTCGCGGAGCGAACCGAATCCGCCAGCGTGGCAACGACAGCGTTTGTGTCCAGTTTGAGCAAAGATGCTGCCGCCGACAGCCGTGCCCCGTAAAAATCATCACCTAACACATGCGCCAGTTTCCGTATACTCTGATGAAGTTTAAGCTTCCCGCAAGTCACCGCAGCCGCCTTTCGTACCTGCCCTATTGAATCAGCTAAGCCATTGATTGCAGCCGATCCGCCCCGTATGTCAGCAATCTTGCCAAGAGCGCCTATCGCTTGCTCCCTGACCTGCCAGCGGGGATGAGAACAGACCTGTATTAGTGGTTCCACGGCCATAGTGTCCTTTATGTCGCCGAGCGCCCAGCAGACCCGCTGCACTACCAAGCCGTCGCTCCGTCTCAGCGCCTGCACCAGATCAGGCACCGCCGGTGACCCGATCCGCTGGAGTATCCAAATAACTGTCCAGCGCTCACGGGCAGACCGGGTCGTGAACCTGTCAATTAAGTACGGCACCGCAGGCGCGCCGAGAGCGGCAATGGAGTCCATCGCCGGTTCGTTCTGATCGCGGAAACGGACCTCTCCCGAGGAAGCAATCACGAACAGCGAGTCTATCCTCTGCTCCAGCTCACCAGTCGCAAGCATTCCCGCAGACACCGTGCCTGTCAACAATACGGCTGCAAGAGCGACCGTGAGTATCACATTTCGCTCCATAATTAGTCGCCGGCCTTCATGCTGTCGGAGGGTTGCAGTTCAATATCCATCCCGCCGCCCCATTTTGAGTCCGTTTTCCAGTAAAAGTTGTCTCGTCCGTTTCCGGCGTATTGATCCGTTCCACCAAGATCAATAAACAGGCCGATCGAACCGAAATCCCGCCGCGGGTTACCATACCCCTGGCTGTTTTTCGCATTCCTGATGAGATACCGGTCATCGCCTTCATTGTCAATTAACACGCCCGCGCCGTTAGCCGAACCTGCAGCCTGTGAAAGATCATAGGCGGTGTATGTATCGTCCCCGTGACGGTCCAGAATCAGCCCACACGAGTAATCGTGGCCGCAACCCTGCATGAGTCCCTTGCCGTAATAGACATCGTTCCCGAAATCATCAACGATGATACCGAGTGACATGTGTGTCGCCGTTCCCTGGCCGTACTGGTAACAGTGGTACGAATCGTTACCGGACGAATCATAAATGATCCCCAGCGACCACCAGTAGCTGCAACCCTGTGCAAAGATGTCGGCACAATAATTATCGTTTCCTCCGAGATCAACAATAGCCCCGACACCCCCTGACATCCAGGGTCGCAGTCCGTAACCAAAGCCCTGGGAGAGAGAAAGGTAGTGGTCTTCATAACGCAACTGGTCTTTGTATTTGCCACCGGCGTAATACGAATCGGACCCGTCCGTATCATAGATGACTCCGACTCCTTCGACAAAGCCGAAACCCTGCGCGTGAAGAGCAGCATCATAGATGTCCCGCCCCCCTTCGTCAATCAGCAGTCCCATGCCGAAGCTGCCCGCCCCCTGCACGTGGGTATCACCGTTATAACGGTCGTCACCACCACCGTCGTAAAGAATACCCAAGCCGAAGTAGCCGGAGCCCAGGCCAAACGAGCGGGCATCATACCGGTCGTTACCACTGAAATCCAGCAGCAGTCCGACCGACAGGCAGCCGGAACCGCAGGTGAAATCGGATTCGGCGCGATAATGGTCATCACCGCCGAAATCGATGATGACGACCCCGTGCGGATTCGAGGGATCGTAGGTCAGATCGTAAACATCGTCGCCGCCAAAATCGAGAATGAACCTGTAATCGCCACGGTAGTAGTCGTCTCCCGGACCTCCAACCTTCCACCCTGACTGTTTCCCCAAATAGGTCTCGGCATCGAAATCATCAGGCAGGTACCCGGCTTCTTTCAGAAGATCAGCGACCGTCATCTGGCCTGAGCGAACCATCCCCTGGAGAGCTTTTACCTCCAGAAGCAGTTCACGGAGACAGTCGATACCGGCAGCCACAACCGGGTCCATGTCAATCATCGTGCCGAAAGCCGCAAACTCCTCCGTGTACTTTTCCTCCAACTTCTCCAGCGAATCAAGGCCCTGCATTGAAAGGGACTCTTCCTCCTGACGCATTACTATCAGCTCCCTGAACTCGTTGGTCAGGAATTTCCGCTGGACAGAACTCAACCAGGCCAGCATCATCTCGCTTGAGCGAGGGAAAACGACATCAATGTAAACGGCCGCCCTCGTAAGCAACCGGTTAAGACTGAGGTTTGTATAGTAGAGATTGTAGCGACCCTGGATTTCGGTTATATCGGGATGGTACGGGCCGAGCCGTTCCGACTGATACTCCGTAGCCATATCGGTAAAAAGTACCCCGGCTAGTATTTCCGGCTGGCCTTTGACATGAGCATCCCTGAGTCCGGTGCAGTAATTGATCATCCCCAGCGGATGAGTCATCAGGTCGGCAACTATCTCAAAACGAAAAGAATCCGGCTCGGTGTAATCCCGACGAAAAGAAATGTCTCCCGGCATCAGACCCAGATACTCAGTCAGGTGTTGCAGGCCAAACTGTTCGGGAGGAAGCTGTTCGGGATTCTCGCCCGCCAGGGCCAGAGGAAGCAGAACGAGGACTATTGCTATACGGATTGAGACACTCATGGGCAACAACATGATACTGTTGCCCAGCTGGCATGGTCAACTTAAAACGATTACCCGCGGTTTGCGCGTCCAACCTCCGGTCGATACAGATGGACAGCCAAAAAGAAAAGCGCCCTGATGCCAGGGCGCTTCGATTTCCGATGGACGAATACCGCTTATAGAGTCACGTCGTCGATGGTGTTCTGCAGTAAGCCATCCTCGTCAATCGTCCAGGTGTCAATAGCCGGGTCGTCGTCCAGATTGGCGGTGGCGGTGGCGGTGAAGGCATTCTGCGCGGCGACGATTGCATACGCGTAGATGTTGCCTTCCATAATCTCCACGCCGATTTGCGGGAAGGTTTGGATGGCGGCACCATTGGCGGCCGCGGCGGCGCCATTATCACCATAGCTACCCGTAGCCTGACGATAGGTCCTCTGCATGGTGTATATCTGCTTGAGGATCTGCTTCGCCTCAGACTGCTTCGACTTGGTGGTGGCCTTCATGAATCTCGGGATGGCCAGTGCGGCCAGAATACCGATAATCACGACCACAATCATCAACTCGATGAGAGTGAAACCTCTTTTGCGATTGTGAAACCTTGAGAACATTTGAGCCTCCTGTAAGTTAGCTACTGGTTAAAGGTTTGAGTTATTCCTTTCACGACCGTTGAAGCGCAAAGCCTGTGCCCTGCCCCTCGGCTTATTTTGAACATCGACCATAACGTGTAATCCCTTGAGGTGCAGCCTTATTTTCGATACCCGGAACAAGAATGGGCAAGCCTCCCCATTTCCAGCTTCCGAACAACAATTCTGATCGGGGCATTTTGCCAGAGTTCATTGCAGGATGCAATCGCCCCCCCAGTTTCCGTGGTTGCCTTGAACGCCAAGAAAAAGGGGCGCTCTCAGGCGCTCTGAAATCGACCGGCGTCCGGTTGTAGTTATATAAGTACATCATTTATAGTGTTTTGCAGGTTGCCATCCTGGTCGATCACCCAGGTATCAATGGCTGGATCATCGTCTATATTGGCTGTGGCTGTGGCTGTAATCGTCGGGGCACTTGCTGTCGGGGAGTCTGTAC
>JAOZPL010000057.1 GCA_029932795.1 Candidatus Zixiibacteriota bacterium
GTTGATCAGGAAGCTCAATGATCTGGACCAGGATCAGTTACCGGCCGGATCGGAAGTGCTGGTACCTGACAATCCGGCCTCGGCCCCGGTTACAAAGATCGCACCCTGGAACGATCGTGTCTCAGTCGGGACTACCCGTGGTTTGCTCGAATACGACGGCGTCGGGTGGAGCCGTGCCGGTATCCGCAAGCTCGGTAACAAGCCGATGGTGGATCTCGCCACTGCGAAGGAGGAGACATGGTTTGCCGGCGAGGATCGCATCATCACCAGGGGCAAAGGTCGTACCGAAATTTCGCTTATGCACGTAAACTGGCTGCCGGAACTGACGGATGACCTGTACTATGAGTTCCTGTCTGTAGTCAAGAGCACGGAGAGCTGGGGTACGCTGGGTGGTAATGTCACCTTCCTTTCCTACGGATCCATCCAGTTCACGGATAAGGAGGGGAACCTTACAGGCGTCTTCGATGCCTTTGAGATCGCCTTTACACTTTCCTATGGAGCTGCTCTGACCAACAAACTCGCCGGTGGAATATCAGCCAAGGTCATTCACTCCCGGCTGGCGGATCAGGGTGCGACGCCGTTCGAAGAGGGTGATGGAATAGCCACGGGCTTCGCAATTGACCTCGGCCTGCTTTACAGACAGAGTTCGCGGCTCACCTGGGGAATGACAATCACCAATATCGGTCCGAAGTTTTCCTATATTGATGCTGCTCAATCTGACGACCTGCCGCGGAATTTCTCTTTTGGATTCGCTTATAAGCTGCTTCGATCCGAGTACTACACCCTGCTTGTAACTGCTGAGGTGAATAAAATACTGGTCACTCTCGACGAGGGCTTGAGCCAGGAACTCAAGCAGGTTGTCCTCAACGGTGGTACGGAGTTCACGTACGCCGATATGTTCTCCGCGCGGGCCGGATATATCTATGACCAGGAAGGTAAGGTCAAGACGGTGACACTTGGTGCCGGGCTGTCGTTGTTTGAGAGGTTCAGGTTTGACTTCGCCTATATCCCGCATAACGAGAGTGTAGCGCTGGCCAATACGCTTCGTGTTTCGATCACGGTGTTGCCGTAGCGGAAAGGATTCTTCAGAGGAGGATTTTGGATGTTGCGCTTTACAGGAGTAGTGGTATTAGCTTTGATTGTGGCGGTCCCTGTGGCCGCCGGCGACAAGCTCCTGTTCGGCACTAAAGAGCGACTGCCCGAGGTTCCCGGCGATAACTATGTTCGCCATCACGGCCTCCTGTCGGAGATGCCGGCCAGCACGTTCATTCCTCTCGACCGGCCACGCCAGTGGTCCCTCCCGACGCAGGCGCTGGCTCCGGATTTTGACACGACCATCCACTGCCTTGTTCTCCGATTCAATTTCCTGCGGGAGGATCCGGACAATCCCAACACTACCGGCCTTGGTGTGATGGACCTCTCACCCCACCCCCTGCCGAACGAATTCAATTCAGCCACGCCGGAGGATTCTATCGAGTACCTCAATAGGGTCGGGCATTTCATTGATCCGCCGCCGCATGATTCTGTCTATTTTGATCGGCACATGCGAGCTCTCAATACCTACTGGCAGACTGTCTCAGAGGGTAGAATAAACCTGGACTGGGACATATTCCCGCCTGCAAAGGACTCCGTGTACCAGTTGCCACATGAAATGAGCTACTACGGACGTTGTGGCCCCGAGATGAACGAAATCATCAAAGGCCTGGAGTATTATTTCATCGACTGTATTCGACTGGTTGACCCGGATATTGATTTCTCGGGCTACGACGCCATCTTTCTTATACATGCCGGTTCTGATCGTCAGAATGATATCGGTTTCCCTCCGACGTGCAATGACCTCTACACCGGGTACATCCGGTTCCGTCACGCAGTCCCGGTAGACGGCGGGGCTCGCTCTGTGAGGACGGCGCTGTTGATGCCGGAGACCTGCGTTCAGGATAACCGGGCGACGGCACTGAATGCCGCCCTAGCGCATGAATTCGGCCATCAACTCGGTCTGATTGATCTGTATGACACGAGGAACTTCGTATCCCTGCTCGGAGATTTTGCCCTGATGGATCATAACGGATTTGGATCGGGGATAGATTTCGATTTTCCGGCCGGTAAGGTATTTGGTGCAATTCCAGTTTATCCGTCGGCCTGGTCCAGAGCCTATCTAGGGTTCACACCGGTGATTGATGTTCGCCGTGGTGATTCAGTCAGAATCGTTGCCGCCGAGGCCGAATCCGACGCTGTCAAGATTGTGCGAGTGCCGATTTCAGAGAAGGAGTACTATCTGATTGAGAACCGCAACGATACCCTCAAAGGTGGGATCTACAACGACACAATCGGCACTCAATTTGATACTCTCACCAATGTCATCCTGGGACCGGCCAGACGTGACACGGATAATTTCATAGTCCAGACCGGAGAGTATGATTTCCTGCTGCCGGGTTCCGGGATGCTTATTTTCCACGTCGATGAAGCTGTAGCGCAGCTCGATTATGACGGTAACGGCGAGTGCAATTTTATCAATAATCATCTCCAGTGGGACCCCAGCCGGAAATTCGTCACGCTGATCGAAGGGGACGGACTGGTCAATTTCGGCGGTATCTATCAATCCGGTTATGGACGAGCTGAGGACATGTTTCGCGAGGACCGCAACGATGCCTTCACGCCCATTACCAACCCGCCGGCAATTGACAACTCCGGTAACAACACCCGCGTCTGGCTGACCGGTATCACGCGCGCGACCGACACCACCCTGCCCAAACGGCCTTATATGGACAGTGTCATGTATTTTGATGTGGAAACCGAAAAGCTGGTCGAGAACTTTCCGGTGCGAGTCGGTGTGCCTGCTATCGGTCTCTCGTCAATCGCTGATGATCTCAACGACGACGGCGTTGATGAAATCATAGTCGCCTCGAACAGGCTGCTGTCGGTTTTCACCACCACCGGCGATAACTTTCTGCGGGCGATCGATCCTTTCGATGACAGCCTGATCTACTATGATACGGTAATAACCTTTGTCGACACCATCGGGGACCCTCATACCTCTTTTCAGACGTGGCCGGGTTATCCGGTTCCGTTGTATGTGCTGGCACCTGACACGATCTCTGCCGGGCCCGTAACCGGCGACTTTGGCATGGGTGGTGAGAAGTATGTGGCAATCGGTTACCCAACCGGAGACGACAGCGGAAAGGTGGTGCTCTACGCTCCTCAGGATGTAGATGACGATGGCCGGGCAGATACAATCAGTGCACCGATCCTGACTATCGGCAAGCCTGTTGCCCTATCTTTTGGGGAAGTGCTGTGGGTGCTAACCGATAGCGGATATGTGTACCGGCAGGATAGTCTGTCCGTTGCGCCCGGAGCAATATACCTGTTGTCCGAGGATGACTATCACGGTATCTGTAGGGCAGGCAACCGGCTGATCGTTATGGGAGGGACGATGTTCCCGTACAGCTACGAAACGAGGGTTTATTGTCTTGTGGACACATTGATATATGGGTTTGCGCTGACCGGGCGTTACAATTTCGGACCGATTGCAGTGGATATGAACCTCGATAACCAACCGGAGATCGTGGCGTTTTCCGATGACGGTGACGGGTTCCTGTTGACTGTCGACACCACCAGCGAGGCCCCGAACTTTTCTGTCCTGCAGCAAAAAGCAACCGGGTTCCAGATGGTGGTCAATCCGACCGCCGGTGATTTTGACCTTGACGGCTACCCGGATATTATCATTGGCGGGCAAAACACTCTTTACGCCTTCAGTGCAGAAATGGTGCTCAAGACGAACTTTTTTGTCGAAGTGGATGATCGTCACCCCGATATGGATATCATCACGCCGGTGGTGGTGGCTGATATTCAGGGCAGCGAGTATCCTGATTTGATCTTCTCGAACAATGCCGGCAATGTGTACGTATACGGGGAAGAGGGTCCGGCTTACGGTTTCCCGGTCTCATCCGGTGAGCAGACAGCAGGTTACTCGGACGGCGCTGCCCTTGTGTTCCACGACTCCACCGGCGGCAAGCTCGGTTATCTTGGCGGAGACGGCTGGTTCTATGCCTGGGAAGTCGATGCCGACACAGTTCATGATTTCTGGCCGATGGGTGGTGCCTCTCCGTCTGGTACCTTTGCCATGGATCAGAGCCTTCTACCCGAAGAGCGGGAATATGTCGATAATTTCCCTGAAGATCAGTTCTACAACTGGCCCAACCCGGTCGTAGACGGTATAACCCACATACGCTATTTCCTTGGCCAGCCGGCCGGAAACGTGACATTGAATATCTACGATCTCTCAGGGGAACGCATCGCCACTCTGGATGGTACTACTGTTGGTGGGTTTGACAACGAAGTCCTGTGGGATTGCAGCCATGTCACGCCGGGAGTGTACCGTTGTGTGATCGAAGTTGACTTTGACGGCGACCGCAAGACAGCCTTCACCGATATCGCGGTTATAAGATAGGATATGAAATGAGACAGAGATGCAAAGGCGGTGCAGCCGCAGCAGCGTTGACATTTTTTTTACTAACGGGCAATGTCGGTTCAGCAACGCAATTGCAGCCGTCCGTGTTTGATCGCGGACTGCAGGAGATCAAGCAGCAGTACTCATTGTCTGCCCTTGACGCTGGCGGATATGGCCAGCAGGCTAACAGCCTCGGTGCCGGCTCAGCTTTTGACAAATCTGCAGCAGTCGGGCGCAAGTCTCCGACCAAAGCCTTTGTGCTGTCTCTGGTGGTTCCCGGCCTGGGTCAGTATTACTATGGCAGCCGCACCAAGCCGTTTCTTTTCCTCGGTACCGAGATAGCTGCCTGGGCGTTGCATATCAAATGGCACAATGATGGTGAGGACCGGACCGACGAGTTCGAGGCCTATGCGGACGCCTACTGGAAAGAGCAACGGTACACGTCCTATCTGCAGACGGCCTATAAGGTGGATGATGACGAGGAATTGCCGACCGGCACAGGAGGCATGACTCACCACCTTCCGGATACCCCGACGCAGCAGTATTACGAGATGATCGGTAAATACGATCAGTTCTCCTGGGGGTGGGTTGACGCATACGCTGATGGTGATACGTCTCACACTCTTGAAGCGGGGTATGCAGACAGGTACATTACCGAAGAGGTTCCCCACTCAGCACACCGCAACAGCTATGTCACCATACGGCAGAAGGCCAACGATGCCTTTGACAGGGCCAACCGGATGATTGTTGTTTCCATGGCCAACAGGATAATCAGCGCCTTTGAAGCTTACTTCGTCACGAGGAGCGTGAACCGGCGGGAGAAGGATCAGAGCACCACATTTGGGCGAGTGAAGATGAAGGCTGAATTGAAATCATACAGCGATCTTTATGATACACCGTTTCTGAACGTGAGCTACAGGTTCTAAGGGTGTCACGGATGGTTAATATGAAGAGGATGATCGCGGTAGCATTGGTGTTATTAGCATCGGCAACTGTTGCCGAAGCGGCTAAGCTCAAGGCGACTCCGGTACAGGATGCGTTCGCCGCGTCCCTGGCTCTTGGTGCCTGGCAGGATAAGACCGGTAATGGGAATAACTCCAGGACCTGGTCCGAAACAAGCAGCCGGGTCGACTCTCATCATGACACTCCCGACAGGAAATCCATATTCAAGGCCGGTCTTCTCTCAGCGCTGATACCCGGTGGCGGGGAGTATTATCTGGGTCATCGAAAAAAGGCACGCTACTTCTTTGCAGCCGAAGCTTTGACCTGGGTTGGTTTTATTTCCTTCCGTACCTATGGTAACTGGAAGGAGGACGACTTTATTCGGTATGCCGCGACTCATGCCAACGCCCAGCTCAAAGACAAAGACGACGAATTCCGCGATCTTGTCGGTTTCTATGATGACATCGATCAGTATAACTCGGCCGGGCGGATCTTTGACCCGGATCGCCCCTACCTTGAGGACATACCAGCAAACCACTGGCGGTGGAAAGCGGAGGAGGATAAGGACAGTTACCGGGAGCTGAAAAACCGGAGTCGGGAGGCCTTTCGCCGCGCTGATTTTATGCTTGGGGCGGCTCTTGTCAACCGTGTTATATCTATCGTCGACGCCGTTCGTGACGCCAGGCGAGCACTGCGGCGTCTGGAGAATCCCTTTTCGCGGAATAGCAACAAGAAGCTGAAGCTGGTGATCAATCCCTTCCGAGCCAACTACCAGATCAGGTTAACCCTCTTTACAGATTTTTAAGCATGACCACCCTGCCACACAGGCTGCTGGTGCCGGCCCTTCTCTTGATTCTGGTCGGATGTGGTGGTAACTCCGGGATCAGGCCCGGCCCGGAGAGTTCAATACCGAAGCCTGTGGCGTTGTTGCTCGACAAGGAGATTTCCGGGCTGATACTGGGTCAGAGACTGCGCCAGCCGGCGGGGGTTGCGGTTGACAATCGCGGCGCCCTGTATCTCTGTGACGCCGGTAACAATCGGGTTATCCGTTTCGAGCCTGATCTTCGCTCATCCAGGGAGATGGGTGGGTATGGGAGTCAACCCGGTCTATTTGATCAGCCGAGCTTTCTCGTAGTAGACAATAACCTGAATCTTCTTGTCTCGGATGCAGGGAACAAACGACTTGCCCGTTACAACAGCAAGCTCAATTACGTTGACGAGATCCTGTTGATCGACGACGAAGACCCCCTCAAGTATGGTATCGCCTCCGGTGTGGCCGTGAACGAATATGGTGAGGTCTGGATGTCCGACCGGGAAAACAACCGGGTCGTGGTGTTTGACAATGTTGGGCGGTTCAGCCGCTTTATCGGTGAATTCGGGTATTCCGGCGGGCAACTGTCCAGCCCGGGGAAAATCATCTATGATAACCATGACCGGTTTTTTGTCTGCGATGCCGGTAACAGTCGGATTGTTGTTTACGATGATTATGGAAACTTCTCCCGTCAGATCACAAATCAGGCCTTTGATTATCCTGTCGCCGTTACTTTTGATAAGGGTCACCACCTGTGGATTCTTGACGGTGCAACCGGGCGCCTGTTCTATTTTTCCAGGAACGGCAGGGAACTGATGGTGACCGGACCACTCCTTCCGGGCACGAACCTCCCGCTGCGGAATCCGACCGATATTGCAATGTTGCCGGATGGTCGTCTGGTTATCTCTGACACCGGTAACAATCGGGTGCTGGTCTGCCGCATTGTTTTTGAGGAACTGTAACTCGATTGGACTATGCACCGCCAGCCTGCCACAGGTTTTCTTTTTCTTATCCTGATATGTTTTTTTTATTCTGAGTGCTTACATGCTCGGACGGTTCTGCAGCTGATCGGTACGGAAATTCCATCGCGTCTTTCTATCGGTTCGACGCATATCTTTTCCGACTCGGACACGCTTTACCTTAACGACAGTCTTCTATCGCGAGGGGTTGATTATCAGTTTATAGGCGGGTCCGGGTACTTTGACCTCTCCTCACTGGCTGCCGGTGATCGTGACACGTTACGGGTGATATTCGATCCCCTTCCGAGCTGGGTGCTCAGGTCGTACGGGCGTCCGCTTCCGGAGGCAGGCCGACTGCACCGAAACCGTAGATTGCCTCCTGTATCGGGACCTTCTACTGTCCGCAAAGGTTTCGCCTCGGATATTAGTCTCACCGGTGCCAAGTCGTTCCGTTTCTCGGCACGTTCAACCGGCACCTCCGAATTCAGTCAGTCGCTGGATCTGACAATCTCCGGTAAACTCAGTGAAGGTATCGAAATATCAGGGTCAATATCGGATAGAGGGTATGACCCCGCCTACGGTACGGTTAACAGACGTCTGAATGAGCTGGACAAAGTCAACCTCAAGGTAACCTCTACGCATGTGTCGGCACAGGTCGGGGATATCATTCTCAGCGATCAACCTCTGCGACCGACAGGCAAGAGAGTGTCTGGTGCTTCATTTGACATATACTATCCAGGCTGGCATATCGAAGCGGCTGCGGCACGCCCTCGGGGAAGGTATCAGAGTTACGGATTTATGGGAAGGGATGGTTTTCAGGGACCATATCAGGTCGGTGACGGCAAAAGCGCGTTGCCCATTGTGCCTGGATCCGAGACAGTATGGCTGAATGGAGAACGTCTTGTGCGGGGCGCCAACAAGGATTATACGGTGGACTATCCAACCGGACGGATAACATTCAATGCTAACCACTTGGTTGACCAGCGTAGCCGTGTGGAGGTTGACTACGAGCCGCAGGCGACAGATTACAAGGAGGAGTTGTTTGCTGCTGGCGGTGGCGGACAACTGGATGACTCGGCCTTCTTTTTTTCAGTGAGAATACTACGTGAGGGTGACGATAAGGATCAGCCGCTGGGAGGGGATCTTTCCGAATCGGATAGAGCGCTCCTGCAGGCCGCTGGAGATTCGCTCGCGCAGCGCTCGGGTGCACTCCCTGACACAAGTGGAGCTTACTTGATGATTGTTGACAGTCTGCCTGATACGGTGTTTCAGTTTGTGGGTGAGGGGAAAGGTGGTTATCGCGTATCATTCAGTTATGTAGGAAACGGCCGCGGAGAATACATATTCCTGGGATCGAACAACTACCAGTATGTGGGAGCCGGTTACGGTGATTACCTGCCGATAGTTATTCTGGCGGCGGCTGAGAGGACATCATACTACCGGACGGAACTCGGTGTCCACAACGAAACAGTTGGAGAGATGCGCCTTGACCTGCGGGCATCCAGTCATGATCGCAACCTCTGGTCGGACCGCGATGATAGCGATAATGAGGGTTTGTATTATCAGTTGCAATCAACGAAGCAGTGGCAGTGGCACGATCACACCGGTTATGTGAAATTGCGGCGACGAGTACGCGAGGTGACATATAAAGCTCGTGAGCGGCTGGATCAAGCTGATTTCAGTCGCATGTTTCTGCTGCCTTATGGTTTTGTTAGGACTTCCGATGAAACCACGCATGAATTATCAGCAGCAGTCAGTCCTATCCGATTGGTTACACTCAGGGGATCATATGCCACGCTGGCGTACGAGGACAACTTTGATTCCAGAGTGGGTGGTTTTAGTGCCGAGTTGTTGCTTGCGGAGAGGCTGCGTTTTGAGGGAGGCTGGCGTGAGGTATCATCGAATCTCGCAAACAGTGTCCTGTCCGGTGAAGGTTCTGTTAACACGTACACAGCCGCGTTTTCTTGTCGGCCGTTCTCCCAGACGGAGTTCACGTCGCAATACGAGCGGGACGTTCGCAGGAACGAGTATTCCGATGATCAGAGAGGGACGCGTTACGATCAGGTTCATCTCCGCTTGAATCATGCGGGGGAGTCATTAGACTACGAGTATTTCATAGAGGATTCGCTGAGCGGCTCCTGGAGCAGGGTTCTGAACCGAAATAGAGTTCGGGGTGGCTCCAACCGGCAGTGGGGGGATCTCGCCTATGATGCTATTCTGTCGTATCAGTGGCTTGACCGTGCTGATGACGAGGAAAGCAATTTCCTTGGCCGGTTCAACCTCCGGTACAACAGCACCCGCACGAGAACCAATCTTGTCTCGTCGTACATGATTTCCGAAT
>JAOZPL010000058.1:0-4602 GCA_029932795.1 Candidatus Zixiibacteriota bacterium
AAAGACGACATCCAGAGCTGATTGAATATCATTCACGCCGACAAGCCTGATCTCTCTCCCCACCACCTGTGCGGCATTGGATTGAGGGAGAACCATGGTCGTAAATCCAAGTTTCGCAGCTTCTCCGGCCCTTCGGTCAATATTAGTGACACCACGAACTTCGCCGGAGAGACCAACCTCTCCGACCACCAGCACCCTGCGGTCAACCGGCTTGTTGACCAGTGACGAGACGATAGCCACCAGGGCCGGCAGATCGAGAGCCGGCTCTGAGAGTCTCAGGCCGCCAGCCACCGAGACAAACACGTCATTGGCAGCCATGGGATAGTCACACCGTTTCTCAAGGATGGCCAGCAGCAGGGCCAGTTTCTTGTTGTCAATCCCACTGGCCACTCGCTGGGGTGTGCCGTAGTTGGCCGACGTCACCAGGGCCTGAACGTCGATCATAAGCGCCCGGTCCCCTTCGCAAAGCCCTGCCACCACCGTACCGGCGGCAGTCGTGTCACTTAGAAAGAGCGACGAGGCGTTAGTTACTTCTGTAAGTCCGGAGGAGTTCATCTCAAACAGGCCGATCTCGGCGACGGATCCAAAACGGTTCTTGGTGGCACGGAGAATCCGATACAAGTGAGAGGTATCCCCTTCGAAATAAACGACCGTATCAACCATGTGCTCAAGGACTTTTGGGCCGGCGACAAGTCCCTCTTTCGTAACGTGGCCCACCAGGAACAGCGCAAACCCCTGTGCTTTCGACAGACTGATGAGCGCGTTGGCCGCCTCCCGCACCTGGGCAACTGTCCCCGGCGGGGAATCAAACTGACCGGACGACACCGTCTGGATAGAGTCGACCAGGACTATGCCGGACCGGCCGTTTTCGATAACGGCCAGAATGGTCTCTAACGACGTTTCATTTATAACATCTATCTTTTCCCCAAACACTCCCAGCCGCTTTGCGCGCCGTTTGATTTGAGGTAACGATTCTTCACCGGTCACATACAACACCTTGACGCTCTGACGTGAGTAGGCTTCAGCTACCTGAAGAAGGAGCGTGGATTTCCCAATACCGGGTTCACCTCCCAGAAGAACGGTCATACCGCACAGAAGCTGTCCCCCCAGAACACGGTCAAACTCGCCGATACCGGAATGATAACCGGTGTCTGACTCCTGGACAATATCCGGGATACTCGTTGTTGTGGCTGTCACGTTCCGCGGTAAAGACCTCGCCCGCGTCGGTACTCGCTCTTCAACCAGGCTGTTCCAAGCCGCGCACTCCCGACACTGACCCTGCCACTTCGCATGTTGCGCACCGCAACGAGAGCAGAAATAGGCGGTCTTTATTTTTTTCTCGCTTAGTCTCATCGCACCTGTATCGGACCACGAGCCTGACCCTCGATGAATTGTCTCACCACCGCGTTGTCCGTGCTGCGGGTCTCTTCCGGGCTGCCGTCATACTCCACCTTGCCCTGATAGAGCATTGTTATCCTGTCAGCGATCTTGAAAGCGGAAGTCATGTCGTGGGTAACAGCTATCGAGGTGACATTCAGCTTTTCCTTGAGTTCAACTATCAGATCATTGATCATGTCGGCAGTAATCGGATCAAGGCCGGTCGTCGGTTCATCGTAAAGGAGCACTTCCGGATCAGTGGCGATAGCTCTGGCCAACGCGACACGCTTACGCATACCACCGGAAAGCTCCGCCGGAAACTTCTCAGCCGCTGACACCATTGCTACCAGTTCCAGTTTGGTCATCACAATCTCTTCTACCTGTCGCGTGCTGTATTGCCGGGACTCTCTCAGGCCAAGCCCGACATTCTCTGCAACCGTGAGCGAATCAAACAGGGCAGCCGACTGAAACACCATACCTATACGCTGACGAATACCAATAAGCTCTCTGTGGTTAAGTGTCGCGATATCGTAACCTTCAAACCACACTCTTCCTTTAGTAGGTTCCAGAAGACGAAGGAGATGCTTGAGCAGAACCGACTTGCCGCACCCTGACTGGCCGATAACAACGATCGACTCTCCTTTTTCGATGTTGATATTGACACCGTCGAGCACGGTCTGCTCACCAAACATCTTGACCAGATTATCAATACGTATATAGGCCATATTAACCCTTCATATCCGGAACAGGATAATTGCAAAAACAAAGTTAAAAACCAGGATCAGAACGCAGGAGATAACCACCGATGTTGTTGTCGCCAGCCCCACCCCCTGTGCGCCTCCTTCGGCCTTGAAACCCTCATAGCAGCCGACCAGCCCGACCAGCAAGCCAAAGACAGCAGCCTTTGTCAAACCGTTAATGAAGTCGGAGACCTTGAACGAATCCCTGAAGCCATTGAGGAAGGTCTCCGAGGATACGTTCACGCCAACGACCGAGACTACCAGGCCACCGATAATAGCAATAAAGTCTGCGAAAAACACGAGCAGAGGAACCATGAACAGGCAGGCGAGTACACGCGGCAGGACCAGATAACGCACCGGGTTGATACCCATCGAGTCCAGAGCATCAATCTGTTCGGTGACGCGCATTGTGCCTATCTCGGCGGCAATACCCGCTCCCACGCGTCCGGCGAAAACCAGCGCCGACAACACCGGCGCCAACTCAATAACGACCGCCTTGCCGACCGCCTGCCCCAGATATCGAAGCGGCGCCCCGATAAACTTGAACTGATAGGCGGCCTGCCAGGCGGAAACAGCTCCTACGAACACGGATATGACGACTATTAACGGCAGCGACTTGACACCGATCACATAGAGCTGCTCAACGATTAATCGAAAAGAGCGGGGGATATCTTTGAGCGAGCACAGAAATCTGAAGAATAAAATGCACAGGCCGCCGAGGGTGTTGATGAAATTCACACCGCGTCGGCCCAGAACCGAGAGTCCATACTCCATCGTCAGATCCTAAAAGGGTATATCCGACCCGTCCCCCGTACCCTCGATAGGCTGGACATCGTCCGGCAATTCGCGATGGCGCTCCAGATTCTCGAAACGGGTGATATCTTTGAACCAGCGAAGCTTCAACGAACCGGTCTCACCGTTACGCTGCTTGGCAACGATGATCTCCGCCACGCCGATTTTGTCCGCGTTCTTTGGATCATCACGCTCTTCAGGCGATAGATACATCTCGGGACGGTAAACAAAGACCACCAGATCGGCGTCCTGTTCAATGGCTCCTGATTCCCGGAGATCAGAAAGCTGTGGATGTTTATCTTTACCTCGCTGTTCAACCAGCCGGGAAAGCTGCGAGATAGCTATCAGAGGAATGTCAAGCTCTTTGGCTAGAGCTTTCATGCTCCGGGTGATCAAGGCGATTTCCTGCTGACGATTCTCAGTCCTGCTGGAGCTGTGCATCAACTGGATATAGTCAACCACAATCAGGCTGATATCATGCTGCGCTTTTAATCGCCGCGCCTTGGCTCTCATCTCCAGCGATGACAGCGTGGCGGAGTCATCCAGATAGATGCCGGTTTCCGCCAGCACCCCCGCAGCACGCGAGAGCTTTTGCACTTCGGCGTCAGACGCCTTACCGGCCCGAATGCGCTGCTGGCTGATTCGTGCCCGGGTGCTCAACATGCGAAGTACCAACGCCTCTTTCGACATCTCAACTGAGAATACCCCAACCCCCTTTTTCTGCTTGACCGCCACATGCTCAACGATGTTCAACGCCAGAGAGGTCTTACCCATGGATGGCCGTCCGGCAACCACGATGAGGTCCCCATTATGAAGGCCATTTGTCATGTTATCAAATTCGGTAAACCCGGTTCTGATGCCGAAGCCCGTCCCGGCATCTCTGAACTGCTCAATCTGCTCGAAGGTCGGCATCACGAGGTCGGTCAGCGAGACGAAACCTTGGCGTAGTCGTTTCTCGGAAATATCAAATATATTCGCCTCGGCCTTGTCCAGAAGTTCATCGGCGGAGCTACCCTCCATGTAACAGCTCTGGACAATCTCGTTCGAAGTGTTGATTAGCGAGCGCAGTACGGATTTTTCGAGGATGATCGCCGCATAGTTCCCTACGTTAGCGGTTGATGCGACCTGTTCGACCAGATCAACCAGATAGACCCGGCCACCCACCTTTTCCAGCTTATCCCGCCTGTCCAATTCGTTGGCAACGGTAGTGATATCGCAGGGCTGTGACTGGTTGTAAAGCTCCAGGACCGCCTGAAATATCAGCTTGTGCCGAGGGGAATAGAAATGCTCGGGACCATCCAGTACCTCAATTACCTGGTTTATGGCTTCGCTGTCCTTAAGAATGGCCCCCAGGACCGCCTGCTCGGTGTCAAGCGACTGCGGTGGCTCGAGGCGCCGGTTTTCCCTTTCAGTCTGCGTACGGTAAGCCATATAGTTCTGTATTCTATGTTAACTGGTCATAGCGGGCCTTAAGCATCTGCATGTCAGCCCAGGTATCTTTCTTATAGGCCGGAAAACGGAGGAGCGCCGCCGGATGATAGGTGACCATAGTGGGAATCCCTTCGAACTCCAGCCAGCGACCGCGTAGCTTTCCCAGGGGAGTCGTGGTGCGCAGCAACACCTGCGCGGCAACCCTGCCCAGCAGGCACAGAATCCTCGGCCTGATCAACCTGATCTGCTCAAGGAGATGAGT
>JAOZPL010000058.1:4612-9491 GCA_029932795.1 Candidatus Zixiibacteriota bacterium
CGAGAATGTTGCCGATATAAACGACGTCGCGCGAGAGCTCAATGGCCGCCAGAATGCGATCAAGAAGCTTGCCCGCCCGCCCCACAAACGGTTCCCCAAGGCGATCCTCATCGGCTCCCGGAGCCTCCCCGATAAACATCAATCTTGCGTGCGGATCACCGATACCGTACACGAGATTGGTCCGGGTGGCACCGAGCGGGCAGAGTTGACAGTCACCAATTGCCCGGCAATGTTCTTCCAATGAACTGTATGAAGTATCCTCAAATAGCTGCATCACCGCCTGCTCCGGTGTCAGTTTCGGTCCCGGAGCCTGTATCGCTTCTGCGACCGTCGTAATCCTCTTTGCTCTTTCATGCATAGCCTCCGGTATACCCGGCTTTGCTGAGCAATTGCCGGAGAGAACGATCTCTGTTGTACCAAGTTCAATCTGGGCAGTGATAGCCCGCCTGAACAACTCCTGCAGATCGACCGGTTTGTCTCTCATTTCCTCGATGCCACTGAATTGTGAGCATATTACAGCATGCGGGCGATTTTTTCAAGCAGTTTAACTGCAATCTCATCTTTGTACATTAACGGCCACCGCTCAGCCCTCCCGCCGGGCGCCAGCAACGTGACTTTATTAGTATCAGAATCGAACGCAGCACTTTCATCTCGCAGGCTGTTCAACACGATCAGGTCCAGCTTTTTATCTTTGAGTTTCTTGCGGGCGTTCACCTCGCCAGCTTCCGTTTCAAGGGCAAAACCCACCAGCACCTGCCCTGTCTTCTTACGGGTAGAGAGGGTCTTAAGGATATCCGTAGTCGGCTCAAGCCGCAGTTGCCATGAGGTGCTTTGCTTCTTTATTTTCTGTGCGGCAACGGAGACCGGCCGATAGTCACTCGGCGCTGCCGCCATTATGAGAATATCCGTCCGCCCAAAGCGTCGTTTGATGGCATCGTACATCTGCCGGGTTGTTTCCACAGAGACATATGTCACTCCGGGCGGTGGTATAAGGCCGGTCGGCCCGGACACCAGGGTTGTATACGCCCCGATTTCTAAGGCAGCACGAGCAAGGGCATATCCCATCTTACCGGAGGAGCGATTGGAAAGGAAACGGACGGGATCAACCGGCTCTCGGCAGGGACCTGCAGAAACAAGAACATGCCTACCGGTCAGGAGTTTTTTTTTTGCGCCTTTCCTGAAAAAGGCGGAGACAGCTTCAAAGAGCTGCTCAGGTTCCGGCAGGCGGCCGACTCCCTGTTCATCACATGCCATGTCCCCCTCGGTTGGTTCAATGAAACGGTAACCAAACTCCCTGAGGCAAGCCACGTTCTTCTGCGTAATCTGATTGCCCCACATCCCGGGATTCATAGCCGGAGCGATCATCACCGGCTTGGTAACGGCACAGAAGACAGTCGTGAGGAGATCATCGGAAATACCTGAGGCAGCTTTGCCCAGAAAATTCGCTGTTGCCGGAGCAACAAGAAAGAGGTCTGGCCATACAGCAAGATCAATATGTTGTATCGAGACGTACTGGTGCTGAGGAAACATCTGAACCGCTACCGGATTGTCAGAAACAGTTTCAAGCGTCAGGGGGGTAATGAACCTGGTGGCGCTCTCGGTCATGACGATACGGACATCGGTCCCGGCTTTACGGAGCAGGCGCACAAGATAAGGAATCTTATAGCAGGCAATCCCACCCGTCATGCCAATTAAGATTTTCCTGCCTTTCAGAGACATGTTAGTTGACGTGGAGAACCGAGTCGGATTCGTCATCAAGGAGTGATTGGCTGTCCAACTGGCCGGACTCGTCAAAAGCCACCGCCGAAATGATTAGCTTTAACTGCTCAAGGGAAACTGTCCGGTGACCGAACATGTCCACATGTTCCAGAACGACCTCAACCTGCCGGCTGTCAATCATTTCCAAACCGCTCAGCTTTGTCAGAAATCCATACGCCTCAGGGGTAAGTCGCGCGCGCTCCGCTTCGGTCAGAATTCTGGTTGATCCAGACACTTCCGGGAAAGCGGAATACAGATGTTCACTGGCAGCATTTAGATGCTCCAGTATCCAGGAGTAGGCACTGGCAATTTCCTTGTCCGAATATCCGAGTCCTTTGAGATCAGTCGAAAGATCGGTCAGATTCGATAACTGGCCATGGCCTTCCTGAATGTAGTCCACCAGGTAAAAAACAATCTCGAGAATCCGGGTGCCCATGTTCACTCCTCAGTCTATTCCCTGCTTATAAAAATAACAACGCAACAAGCGCAATGCAAGGCAGAACCGAAAAAATGTGTTCTTATCGTGATATCCCCCTTTCAGGTTATCAAGCATCCAGGTTGACGTCGAAGTCGCTGTGAGTAATAAAGATAGCTGCCCTCATCCACCTGCTGGATAGGGCATAACCGTCTGCTATCCCGTCAGGAACAACGTCAATTATCCTGTGCACCCTGGTCTATCCAATCGCGTATTCTCTGCTGCTGCTCAGTGCTCAGGAAAGGCGGGCCATTACAAGGCATCCGGTTAGGGAACGGAAAGAGTGAATCAGTTGTCTCAAGCGTTTTCGTGTAGAGAGTGCTTGCGCTACTGCTGCCCGGGACAACAACAATGCCGCCGGAGGTGTTATCGCCGGTTGCCGAGATAATAGTGTCGTACTCAGCCAATCCCATCGACAGCCCTCCCTTACTGCTCCCCCCACCGTGACATCCGGTCTTGGCACAACTGCCCATAAGAATCGGCTTCACATCAGTGGCATAACTGACGGCGTCGTTATCCATAATGGTACAGGTGCCGATCGATTTGGCAAAGGTTGCTTTTTTCAGATCGCCCAGGATCAGGTAGAAGACCTCCGCCTGTTCAAGGCTGTCATCATCGATCGTGGCTACAATAAGAACCACCGCCGTTGACCCCGGCAGGATAGTATCTGCGGTGAGCGGTACGGCTGTATAATCTCCCGGCGCTTTGGCGGTGCCATCGCTGGTGGAGAACTGGAATGTCACACTACTGTCCATAGCTTCACTCAGACTGACAATAAAAATGGCCGTGCCCCCTTCGATAACAGTCTGATCGTTTATCGAAACGACCGGCCCTTCCTCTTCGTCGGGGGAGGCGGGTGAATCATCATCCGAGCAGCCGATCATAGCTAAAGGTAAAACTAGCAGGGCTATTCTGATTGTTCCAGCCAGCAGGGAGTAAGGTTTCACATTAAATCCCAAGAATAGATCTGTCCGCTCACAGCGGAGTCCAACAGGCTGACAGTTGTTCTATCGGCACCGGCTGTCCATTCGCTAATGCTTGAAATGTCTGATGCCTGTGAACACCATCGCTGCCCCTGCTCGATCGGCGGCCGCAATTGCTTCCTCATCCCCCTTGGACCCGCCGGGTTGGATGATGGCGGTGACTCCGGCATTCGTGGCGACTTCCACGCCGTCGGCCATGGGGAAAAAAGCGTCTGACGCCATCACTGCCCCTTTCGCCCGGTCCCCGGCACGTTTAACTGCCATAAATCCGGCGTCGACCCTCGAAGTCTGGCCCATGCCGATCCCCACAGTGGCCTGACCTTCGGCCAGCACAATCGCATTGGATTTTGTATGCTTGACAACCTTCCAGGCAAACAGGAGGGAGTTGATTTCTTCCGGTGTTGGAGATCGCTTGGTTACCACCTTGAGCTCCGATTCATGGGTTTCCAGGGCATCTTCGGTCTGCACCAGCAGCCCTCCCCGGACAAAGCGATACACCATCCGACCGTGGCGATTGCCGTTCAGAATTCCGGGTAGAGCCAGAAGTCGCCGGGCTTTCTTTTTCTTGAGGAGCTTAAGGGCGTCTGCAGCATACGCCGGAGCCAGAATACACTCGACGAAAGGGGTTTCGCGCAGAAGCTGGGCCGTCGTCATATCAATCTCTTTATTCAACCCGATGATGGAACCATACGCAGATAACGGGTCGCTCTCATAGGCGAGTCGGTATGCCTCGGCCAGGCTGTCAGCGGTGGCGGCACCGCACGGGTTGGCATGTTTGAGGACACAGGCAAACGGGGTCGAGAAATCAAGCAACAGGCCCAGACAAGCGTCCAGGTCGTTGTAGTTGTTATATGACAACTCCTTGCCACCCAGTACTTCAGCGTCAAGAAGAGTAGATCCCGAATCATCCGGTTCAGAATACAGGCAGGCATCCTGATGCGGGTTCTCACCGTAGCGGAGTCCGGAGCGCTTGACATAGTGGAGCACAAGTTGATCGGGAAACCGTATCTTCTCGTTGCCTGCCGGAGCGGCAAAGTAGGCCGCGATGGCCGTATCGTAAACGGCAGTCCGGGCAAACGCTTTTTCCGCACACTGTTTGCGAAACTCAACACTGGTACCACCGTCACAGTTCTGCAACTGCTGAACCAGTTCAGGATAATCGGATGGGTCCACCACAACAGTTACGCCGGGGTAGTTCTTGGCCGCAGCGCGAATCATCGACGGGCCACCGATGTCTATATTTTCCAGTATTTCTTCGTGGGTGGCATCCGGCCTGGCCACCGTCTGCTGAAAGGGATACAGATTTACAACCACCAGGTCGATCCCTCTTGAATCCAGTTCGGCCAGTTGTTCAACATCACTTGGATTGTCCCGACGGTAAAGAATACCAGCGTGGACTTTCGGATGCAAAGTTTTGACCCGTCCGTCCATCACCTCCGGAGCGCCGGTGAAAGTGGAGACGGAGATGGCGTGGGTGCCCGCTTCCCGAATCGCTTTGAGCGTGCCCCCGGTTGATATGATCTCTACCCCCATTTTCTCCAGCTCTGCAGCCAGCTCCACGATGCCGGTCTTGTCCCAGACAGAGAGGAGCGCCCGTTTGATTTTGGTTTGCTTGGTCATAATCAGACTTTTCCTGTCAGAAGTCTTTGCGCTTCACGGTACA
>JAOZPL010000059.1:0-8891 GCA_029932795.1 Candidatus Zixiibacteriota bacterium
CCACGCCATCAGTAATGGCATAAGTAACCGTCAGGGACTCGGGTGGAGCGATGAGTAACGATGAAAAATCAAACCAGAGCTGGAGTCGGCCGTTTCTTTCCTCCACCGTATACGACTGCTCTGCAGGTTGCTGCGGTTTTTCATACCTAGGGCGGTATTCCTGACCGCGCGAATCCACGACACTAATAATCTCCAGAACACTCTCCGTTGTCTCGGGAAGTTCAACATCGACCACTCGGTTGCCACCGGTATGTTTGAACAACGTCAGCTCATTTCGATTGGTGGCAATGAAAGAGTTGAAATCCAGATCGAACCCGCTCAACAACGCCTGGCGGTCGCCACGCGCTGGGAAGTCCAGCTGAATCCACAAGCAAGGCGTGTCACTCCTCAGAGAATCTCCCACTGAGGCGCTGAACTTATCAATCAGGCTGCTGTCAGGCGCCACGGGTTGCCAGTGGGAAATGAACGAGTCCGGAAGGATAACAAAATGATTCTCCAGAGGCCGAAAGAGATCACTACTGTCACGAAAACCACCCCAGGTACGTTGTCTCCCACCATCGAGGGAGAACATTTGCCTGATAGTGTCGCGTTTGCCAGGGCAAAAAGCTCCGTCCTCTGTTAACTGGCCGCTGCTGTCTAAAGGGTACCAGTGAGACCAGCGAAGCTGGCCCAGCACTTCCGGATCACCCTGTATAAACGCCGTGGCACCAGACAAATCCGACACTTTCCCCGCGAACTGGATGGCCATGTACATCCGGGCAGCTCCGGCGGCTTGGGAGGCATCCGGAGAACCGTGTGAACCAGACCCCCCGGAGTCAGCCGGCCCCACTATAGGTATGATCTCGTCACCAGCTTGCAAAAGCACCCACCTGACACTGGCTGAAAGCAGCTTCTCCTTTCGCTGTGGCGTGAAGAAGAAGGTACGCCCTCCCTCGCGCACCTCTTTGTGGAAAAAGCGGGTATTAGTATCCACCTCGACAACAGGATCAGTCAGTTCAGCAGTAAGCACCGTGTAGGCTGGCACCGGCCAGCGCTGACTCTCCGGACAAACCGAGCGGATCAGTGAACTGATGGCGATATCCCAAACCTGGTCCATTCGCATATCAATTCGAGAGACTTGACTGGCGTACAGTTGCAGCAGTATTCGCAACACGGGATCCATCCGTTCAGGTGACTCCGGAATGTCAGAATTCCAGGCCCGAAGCTCCCGAAACATGTCACCGAATATCTGTTCCTGCGATCGTGCCATGCTGTCGCTCACATCATCTGATCCGGACTTACAGTTACTATCATCTCATTAACCCAGGTAATAGGTCCCCTCGAATTTTTTCTCTTCCTCTCCGTCACGGTAATTCCCACTCACCCGCACGTTCAGACCAAGCGCCCGCACACTAACATCCTTGGGTGGTGTGAAGGAAACAGAAACATTATACAACCGCTTTTCAAACTTATCGATCGCGTTGCGCAAACCCGCACGGATATTGGCCTTGTTTGCCGAGAGCAGATCAGAGTACTCTCTTTCCCAGATATTGCAGCCGAAATCAGAGGCAAAACCCATCATACCCGGGCGGGTACTGAGGATCAAACCAACCGAGTGAGTTATTGACTGCTGCAGGTCGCCCCGGGTGAGATATCCATCCTTGAGAAGGCAGGGTAAGATCAGATAATCCATACCGGAGGCTAATTTATCTTGACGAGTGAACCTTTCACGTTGTGATGGCTCCACCCTCGAGGTTGCAGTTGGCTCCGCCCTTGGACACCAGATTACCCGAAGCCTCTAGTTTGAGATCGGCTCCAGCTTTGGCTTCGATAGCACTGCTGCCATCGAGCTTGATGTTCTCCCCCTTAAGAGTGATATTTTTACCTTCCAGGCTGATATCACCCTCGCACTTAATCCCGATTCCAGGACCGGCGAGATTCAAGACTATCTGGCTCTTGGCATCTTTGGTGCAGATATGGATTTCTTCCTTGCCGCCTTCATCACAAAGCAGAATCTGGTTGCCGCCTTTCGTGGAGAATGCTTTAACGTTGTTCTCATTCGTCTGCGTGTCACCGGCCGGTGAGTTTTCGGCGTTATATACGGCACCCAGTGCCACCGGCAGAGCCGGGTTCCCATGTTCAAAGCCAACGAGCACTTCATCGCCAACCTCCGGCACACTATACCAACCGTGGTCTTTGCCGGCATGAACGCTGACAAACCTCACCCACGGTGTCTCCTCACCACCGCTCCAGGGGAAATTGACTTTGATTCGGCCGAGCTTGTCCGGATCATTATTGTCAACAACGACAGCACTTTGTAACTCCGTGGAAGGCCTGAGCGCCGAACGGGATTGCGCAAAGGCTAAATCGAGAGGAGTACAAACAAACTCGTTGTGATATTTGCCACTTTCCTCAAACTGATGTACAACCTTTTGCACCCAGTAAGAACCATCCAGATCAGCCATCCCCTTGATTTTGACACAGCGGCCAACCTTAACGCTCGGTACAATCGATTCTCCTATGCAGCGAACCATCCGGCCCCTTGCTCTGCTGCGTTCCCGGTCCAGAATATCATCCAGGGACTGCAGATCACTCACAGTCGTCGCGGAGGTTGAAACTCCGGAGTCGCCATATACCTTCTTCGAGGCCTCGGGTGAAATCTTCGCCAGGTCCGAAAGCGATGCCTGCGATGTCACCGACTGTGAGTCTTGCTCGTAGGTGTTGTGCTGCTCGTAATTATACAGGCGGGACTTGAACTCCTGCGACACTATGCCCATTCCAGCACCAAACTGACCCAGAGACTCTCGCCAGATGAGTTCTTCCTGATCGGAGCCCTTGGCCTGAGTCAGGTGGAACTCTTTGCCGTCATAAAAAGCGAACAGACCGCAACCACCCGCCAGTCGCATGACAAACTCGTAGTCGGTTTCGCGATACTGAACACAGAACTTGAGTGTCCCCTTGGAATCTGAAATCGTGCCAACGGTAATGGGATACTTGCGCACTGTGGCCCCGATCAGATCGCTGGCACTCTGCTCGTGAAAGAGAGCATCCCGGCGGGCTCCATCCAGGGCAATCGTCGGGCTCCGGCCTGTGATGAGCACCGTATTAACACCATCGATGCTGTTCTCCAGCCTGATCTCGGTAACGACACCGGTAAACGCCAGCTCCCGGCTTTCGTCAATCAGCCCACCGGTCGGTTTGAGACTCAGTGAGATTGATTCGCCGAGAAACCCGGTGAAATCAGAGGGATCGCCGAATTCAGAATCCTTCTGACCGGTACCGACCTGCCTGACGCGTACTTGCAGTAAATGATGCTCATCAATTGCCTGTTCCAGCTTGATGTCGGAAATCTGGTGTTTGATTTCCTTGCCGGCAACACTGACAACCGCAATTGCGGATACTTCCAGCTTGGCCATCTGATATTTACGCTATAAGCCTGAAGACGCCAGAACCGGGCAAGCTGAAAAACTCTCACCCGGTTATCGCGTCACCGTCAGCTTATTCTTCCCAACGATTGTCGATCTCAGCGTCCGCGATGATCAGCTTGTGACAGGAGATCTCAAAGTATTCATGGACCTGATCGTCGGGACGGTCCTTGATGTGAGGCACCCGCTCCTCGTACCTGGTAATGAAACCCTCTTCCCAGGAGAGCTCTTTCATCGCAGCATCATCCGGGTTTTTGAATATCACCTTACCGGTTTTCCAGTTCGGCTTGCTGGAATCCATGGCCCAGCGGGCGATGTCAGCACTCTCATCAGATTCACGAGTAACTTTGATCACTCCGGCGTGCGCGCGATCCGAAGGACGACCCGTTTCATCCTTGGCGGTGTAAAGCTCATACGATACGGCGTATACATTCTTGTAGACAACGCCGTCGATTTCGAGAGTCGGTCTCCGTGCCATACCATTTCTCCTTAATGACCTTGAATGGTTTCCTGCTAAACGTTATAGAGCTTTCGGTATTACTGGAGTGGCACACGTGCTGCCACTTCCCGTTACTTGTCCTTCACATTAGTCTGGTTATCCTCATTCCACGCCATGAACTCGATGTTAAAAGTGCGAGCCGGGTACTTCGGATTGAGGCTGACTTTCACGTCTATTTCCTGGCGTTTGCGCATCTCGTCATCGGCAAAGATATCGACCTTGTAGTCCTGAAGTATATTATCTCCACCGGAGATAGCTTTCATAAACTTATCAATATCCCTACGCATAGCATCGATGAACTTCTGATCAATGACACTGAACGTCTGCTTGTTGAGGTAATTGCGCAGTGTCTTGTAGACGTAGTCATAGGTGCGGCGGATCGAATAGACATTAAACGTCTCCTTACTGAACAACGTCGATGCCCCCATTGCCACCGCAGACCCCTCAAAGTTGACCATCGGGTTGACGCCTTTCTCGTTAATCTTGCTGGCGTCCGGTTGGTTAGCTTTGAACCGAAGGTACTTGGCATCGTTGAGCTTGCCGTGCTTGAACCCGGCCATCGGCTGCTGCATACCAACTGTTATATCGCCCTGATACATCTTGCCAGCAACAACGGCCGAAGGAGGAATCCACATGTCCTCATCTTCGTACTGGTTCGCTTCACGAGCCAGAATGTAATTGGCAAAAACAGACACATACTGCTTGTAGGCATCAATTCCAGGCAGGTTGGCATAGCTGGGGTCATCCAGCATATCCATCACTTCCTCGAACTTCTCGAAATTAGGCAGATCAGTCATGACGTGCACCTTGTTGGACATGCCCAATTGCCGGGCGAAAGTGTCGATATTCTCCACACTGCCCAGGTAACCGGGAACCACAGCCATAGAAAAGCATTCCTTAATGCTCCACTCGCGATACAGATCGGCGATAGCCTTGGTCAACTGCTCAAACTTCTCCCGATCGTTGGGGTCCGTCAATTCTTCGGCACTGACATTTGTGAACCAGACATTAACCTTTTCATCCGGTTCCTGCTGAGCATTGGCGAAAAACTTGTCAATCGCCCGGTAGGTTGTCTCGAGCTTGCGGCTGGCCCGATGTACCTTCTTCATGTTTTTCTCAAGGTTGGCCTCAAGCTTAACCGCCTGATCATTGAGACTCTTGCGGATGTCATCGATTTTAACATCACCGGAGAGGGAATCTGCCCAAACCTGCAGGCGTTGCCGCAGGAGCCTGCGCTGCTTGGCGAAATCAGGTTTGTTCAGGAACTCCTTACGCTGGAAATCTTTTTTAGGATCCAGCCATTCCACCCCGCGGACCAGGTCTCCGTCAGCGGTTTTGAACGAGGGTAACATCGCCGCCAACTTGCTGTAATCACCAAAAGTATCGCCAAGGATTGACGCGAATTCTTCCTCTGATACTTTTTCCGCTTCCGCCGCCGGGCGTTCAGGTTCTGCGGTGGGCGTCTCAGCCGGCTGCGGCTTCATTTCTTCTTTTCTTTCGTCTTCACCCATTGTGCACCACCTTTATCCTACTCGCTGAGCAGGTCAATATAATACTTTGTCACCTTCAAGAGAGCTTCTTTCTTTTCCTTATCAGACAGTGTCTTTTTCAGTGCGTTGTTCTTCTTGAGCTGCTTCTCCAGATCGGAGAGTATCTCTTTACCATAGTATATCTTCTGCAGATAGTCATTTTTCTCAATAAGCTCTTTGGAAGTAAAGTCTTTCATCGCCCGGATCTCAAAGTCGGCGTTTATCTGTTCACCATCGGTCGATTCCAGTTCAACCGAGAAACCGGGGCGATACTTCTCAAACACCTCCTTTAGATTGTTGCACCGCGTGGGTGTTATTTCGGCTTCTTCATCGTTGTTCAGCCGAGCCGCATAGAGAGTTTTGTTTGACGGCAGCAATTCAACAGGAATACTGTCATCGCGGGCGACTTTTTCGGTCGCACCAAGGATGAACTTGGCCATATTACCTCCTCAAATGTTCTATTTTCGTTATGACTTTGTAGGTTTCGTCTTGATAAATACGTACTTGCCGTCCTTGACATCGACCATGACGCTATCGTTGGCTACAATATCACCGGTGATTATGTCAACCGACAGTTTATTTATAATTTCACGTTCAATTATACGTTGAATCGGTCGGGCACCCAGCTCGATAGTGTAACCGTCTTCAGCCAGTTTTCTTCGCGCTTCCGGGGTCAGGGTGGCCACAATGTTCTGGTCCTTCAGCAGATCACACAGGTTGTCGAATTCCAGCCCTGCAATCTTCTCCACTTGATCCTGGGTGAACGTATGATAGATGATAATATCATTGAGCCGGTTGAGGAATTCGGGACGGAACTTGCCAAAAAGAAAAGCGCGGACTTCTTCCATGTCAACTTCCCTGCCTTCCCTGTCCGCTTCCAGAATCTTCTCGGCTGCATAGTTGGAAGTCAGCACTACCAAACAGTTGGAGAAATCGACTGTCCGGTTCTGGCCGTCGGTCAGGCGGCCATCATCCAGCAGTTGCAGCAACACGTTAAACACGTCAGGATGAGCTTTTTCCACCTCGTCAAACAGGATGATGGAAAACGGCTTGCGGCGAACTGCTTCGGTCAGAACGCCACCAGCCTCATAGCCGACATACCCGGGCGGAGCGCCAATCATCTTGGCCACCGAGTGCGCCTCCATGAATTCCGACATGTCCAGACGGACCATAGCGTTCTTGTCATCAAACAGAAACTCGGCGAGAAGTTTCGGTAGATAGGTTTTACCGGTTCCCGTAGGTCCCAGGAATAGAAATGACCCCACCGGACGATTGGGCAGTTTGAGACCGGCCCGCGATTTCCGAATCGCATTAGCTATAACATTGATGGCATTCTCTTGCCCGACAATCCGCTTGGACAGAAACGCTTCCATGTTCACGAGGCGGTCTTTCTCCGCAGTGAGCATCTTGGAAACGGGAATACCCGTTCTACGGGCGACCACGGCTGCTATGTCGGCATCGTCAATGATCGGTTCCAGGTTCTCGACCACCCCTTTGAGGGCATTGAGTGTCTCCACTTTTTCATCAAACTCCCTGCGGAGCAGAGCTATGTCTTTGTGATCCATACTCAAACTACCCCCTTCTCAGCAGTTTCAAGCCGATGTCCCCAGAACTCACGCAGGCGAGTGACCTGACGCGAAAAGTCATCACATGCCTTCCCAAGAGCATCAAACTCAGCCTCGTTCTTTTCCGGTTTTTTTCCTTCACATTGCTGAAACAGGGCTGCAATCTCGTCAATCTGCTTGGTCAACGCTGGAATCATCTCTTTGGCGAACTCTTCTTTAACGGCAAATTCCGAGGCCGCTTCATCGACAACATCCAAGGCTATATCGGGCAGGTTCCGCTCGCTCAGATAGCGTTTGGCGTATTTGACCGAACCGACAAGGGCTGCCTCAGAATAAGATATCTTGTGGTGCTCCTCGTACTTGGGAACCACCCCCTTGACAATCCGCACGGCTTCGTCAAAAGGCGGCTCTTCCACCTTGACTCTTTCAAAACGGCGATCCAGCGCCTTGTCCTTCTCCAGATGCTTGGTGTATTCCTCCTCGGTTGTGGCTCCTATCAAGCGGATTTGCCCACGTGCGAGGGCCGGTTTGATGAGGTTGGCGGCCCCCATTCCGGCTCCCGAGTTTCCGGCACCAGCCAGAGTATGAATCTCATCCACAAAGAGTATTATTTTCCCGCCTGATTTGACCACTTCACCGATCAGGTTTTTGAATCGTTCCTCGAATTCACCTTTATACTTGGCACCGGCTACCAGCGAGCCCATATCGAGTGACATCACCTTCACACCCTGAAGCGCCTTTGGCACCGTGTCTTCGATCACGGCTTGTGCGAATCCTTCAACGATGGCTGATTTGCCCACACCGGCGCCGCCGACCAGCACCGGGCTGTTCTTGCGACGCCGAAGCAGAATCTGGATCACCTGCTGGACTTCTTTTTCACGTCCGATCATCGGATCGAACTCACCGGCCGCCGCCTGGTTAGTCATATCAACACAGTAACGAAGCGTACCGGCGACTTTTTTCCTGGTACCTTCGCCAGCCTCCCCCGCGGTCACGGTGGCTGCCGAGGCGATCTCTTCCACCGATTTGCTGTCCGCAATGGCCTTGTAGAAATCTTCTTTGGTTACACCAACCTTCTCGCGGACGTATCCGGACAGCCGGGATTTGGGATCAAAGGCGGCGATGAGAATGTGTTCCGGTTCTACCAGCGCATCGTATAGTTTTGCCTTTTCTTCGGAGGCCTGAGCCAGCACTTCCTGGACCGCCGGTGAGGTACCCAGACTATCACGGACGGTCGTGCGACGGGGTTGATCTTTGAGATAGGTTTCGATGATCGACTCGACAAACGAAGGGCTTTTGCCGAGCTGATTGAGCATAGATTCGACCTGAGAGCCCTCGTGCCGAATCACGGCCATCAACAGGTGTTCGATCTCTATCTCCGGGTGCTTGAATGCGGCGGCCACTTCCCTGGCGTTTTTCACCACCGCACGTGCATCGGATGAATAACTGGCAATATCCATTACTAACCTGTTACGATTCTTGTCCGGTTAAGGGTCTTAAGAGACAGAATGAAGCCCGTTCTAACCGGCTTCCTACCTTAACACAATATTCTAACTCTGTCAATATTGGTTGTCAAGGTCTTTATCATGTGATCAAGTTACTCCCTGGTCTGGACACCTACACCTCACAGGATCCCCATCAGATTCACCCCACATCACCCATCAACTAATACTTCTCTGATCCAAGAGTAGACATCAGGACCGACACGTTCTCTGCTCCTTTACAGCTTAGAAAGGAATTCCCTGAGCCACGCGATTTCAGTTGCCAAATCCTCGTTCGCTTCCACCTGCGAAACGACGGCAGACAGGCTGTCTTTGGGAAGCAACCTGGTCCCATCCAACAACCTCCTGCGATACTCGGCTGCTCGCTCTTCCCGTTCCGGAGCATCCGAAAC
>JAOZPL010000059.1:8901-9237 GCA_029932795.1 Candidatus Zixiibacteriota bacterium
ATCGCCTGAAGAAGCATGCCCCTTAACTCTTCATCGTGAACCTGGAGGTTGCGAAAGAAGGCCTCAAGGACCCTCTTGTTGTTCACATCATCCGGATCATCCTCCTTCCAGAGCTCATCCTCCAGATTGATAGCAGCCGCCATTCGCTCAGATACAGAACGGCCGTTATCATCAAGGAGAGCCAACTCCAGCTCCACGGCCGTATCGCGCGGAATTCTCTGCAGCGGCCCTGCCGCGTAATGGCAGTAGTCCGACAGGAATTCCAAATCTCCACTCAGGCCATCCCTGATCAATCCTATGCGCTGCCCAACATCGCGAACCGATTCAATCTCCAGA
>JAOZPL010000060.1 GCA_029932795.1 Candidatus Zixiibacteriota bacterium
CCTGGATGCTGGCCTCCGATGTGAAACTGTATTCTTCCCCTGTGCTGGCTACGTGATAATGCAGTGAACCGATAGAAGGAGCGGCCTGCGCTGATTGCTTCTCCAACTCCTCTAATAGTTCAAGGCTGTTGTCATTGACACGATACACCAGCAGTTGCTCGGCACCACTGAAACGGGAAAGAGGAGCAACTAGTTCCGACCACTCAGGCAGTCCGCTCGCCGTCAGGAGACTCTCCAGCAACTCCTGATAACTGCTCTCCGAATCGATCAACTCTGACGTAGTCTCAGTATCTATGATGAGCTGGAAATTGACAGGGCTGCCTGCAATGAAATTGAGGGACATTATGACCCTAGCAGGTATTGGCCGACCATCGTGTCCGATCAGCCTGACGCGGGCAGAGTCGAAGGATGTTTCATAGTGATTTCGTTTGGCAATTATTCGCTCAACGATTTCGTGATCTTCCTCCTCAAGGAAGTCAATCAAGGGCTGCCCGAACAGTTCTTCTATTGTGTAACCTAGGAGCTGTTCCGCTTTGTCATCAGCATATACGAAGCGACCTTTCAGATCTATTTTACAGACAGCACATCGTTTCATCCTGATTTCAGATGATCTGGTCTGGCTGGTCATGAGCGTCGTATCCACTTATTCTGCATGTGTCCGATAGCCCGAATTGATTCATCAGCATACCTATCAGGGCACACCCGACAGCCGGCTCGCCTAATCGTCACTGTCATTCCAAGCCGGTGGTTTCCTACGAGTTACATCGGTCACACGGGATAAATTGTTGACTCTCCCCCATACTTTTTATCAGGATATTCCGAATATGAAGCAGATACGAACCATTGCCGAATGTATCTGCGTGTTGGTAACTATCCTACAGCAGGCAAGTTACGGCAATTATCGAAAGGTTTACTTCTTGTCTTTTTTGTCGATCAATCCTTTCAGAAAATCCCCAGCCTTCTTGCCTAGGTCGTCACCGGCGCTCTTTGCAACGGCAGAATAATCAAGATTAGCTTCTGGCTTATCGGTGGTTCCGGTGACTCTGATTGGAAGGACCAGACGCGCCTGGCTTTTGTCAGTCAGCAGACCAGCCAACCCGCTGAAGAGGCCACCCTTGGATGTCAGCTTTTCCGTTGTCTGCCGGGTCAGTTTGATACTGCCAGAGTAATCAAGCTCACCTTCAAAGCTGTAGTAACCACCTATCTCAATATCGCCGAGACTGCCAAGACTTGTCTTGAGGTTGTCCAGTCTTACCTTTCCATCTTTGACCATCAGGCTGGTGTTGAGATTCTTAAGCGGTTGCTCCCTGGAGAAGCTCTGGCCCGTTTTGTCAGCCAGTCCTTTAATGAGCGAATAGATGGCACCGGAGGTGACGATCTTGCCATTACGCAGATTCCCCTTGCCGTTCATGGTCAACGAGTTTAGAAAGACATCGGGGTCCCAGCCACTGGCGCTGTAGTCTCCGGTGAGATCGCATTTCCCGAACACGTGGCCGCCAAACTCCGTGAAGCGCGACATGAAATCATCAACTTCAATCTGGCTCGCCTTGAAATCACCGCTATACTGCGGATTGTTAAAGTCGTTCAGGTCAACCGTGGTCTTTCCGGAGACCTTCCCGGAATAGACGTTGCCGGTAACATCATAGCATTCGATTTTCCGGTCCCGAACCTTGACCTTTCCATTGAGACCGGTGAACTCCACCCGGCTGTAGATTAGCGTGTCTATGGAGAAAGTCCCTCGACCGTCAATATCCGGCAGGATAACGATTGAGATCGAATCCACCGATTGGGACGCGCCGCTCGCAGCCGAGCCAGGCACCGCTTCCGGAAACAGCTTATCCGTATCGAACCTGTGCGAGGCCAGCTTGAAGAAAAACATTGGTTTCTTGATATTTTCCCTATCGATTCCCTTGACCGGCAGAAGGTACGGAAACGGATTGGCCAGCTTACCGGAGAAAGACACATCACTGGAGACAAACTGCACCGTCATATCGGTTACAGTAATGGTATCAGGAGAGAGTGTCATTTCGGCTCGGAAGCTCTCAATCGGCTCCGGGAGAAGCGAGTCCTCATACGAAGCATTCGTGATCGACATCTGCCCGCGTGGCTTAAATTCCATCTCACGCCCCATTTTGCCTGAGAACTTCAGATCAACCGCCATTTGTCCACTCAGGCGTGGACTCCCCTTCTCAGGCAGATACGATTCAAGTACGTCGAAGTCCACGCTTGCCTCGAGCGTGCCATCGACAGAGGGTGAAATCTTTCGCGTTAGAGCCGAGCCCGCCATCAGGTATGGCACGACGTCGTTCAAACGGCCGCTGAAACCAAGATGCCCTGAGGCAAACTCCGCTGAGAACGTCTTGATATTTACCAGGTTGTTATCAAAGTAGGCGTCGAGCGTAATTGCCTCCATCGGTTCAGGAAGCAGCGGCGAGTCATACCTTCCGGACGAGACAACAACATTGCCGGAGAAGTCCATCTCTTTTGGTTGGCCCACCTTTCCTGAGAACTTGACATCGATCTTCGCCGTGCCGCCCAGCTCATGGCTGCCGTCAGCCGGGAGAAACGGCTGAACGAAAGCAAGGTTCACGGAACCGGCGAGTTGGCCGTTGACGATCGGGTTCTCGAAATCGTCAACAACCAGATGCCCCTTCAGCGGTTGTCCGTCGAACCATCCCTCCTGGATTGTCACGCGCACATTATCATTCTTGAAGTCAATCAGCCCCCGGCCGAACTTCAGTACACCATCGATTCCCTTCTTGGTCATCTCCATATCGCTGATTACGGCAGTGCCGGAGTATACAAGGGGGTCCTTTTCGCTCGTGGGATCATACACGAGGTCAACATCGAGAGAGAAGCCGCCCTTCAGATTGATGTCATCGAACGCTTCAAGCTGTTCCGGGGGAAGCAAATGAAGAAGGTCCGCCACCGCTATCTGTTTGGACTTGAGGTTACCGCGTGCTTTGGGCTTCTGTCGAAGATTCTCAATTTCCCCAGTTACCCCGAAGGTGAGACCGTTAAGGTGAAGCTCAGCTTTCTCAAGAGACAGATGATTCCGGTTCAGATCAAGAGCACCGTTATAACTCAAGCCAACTGAAACTGACGGAAAGGGTTTTTCGATAGTAACCAGCAGGCTGTCCATTCTGAGCTTGCCTGATGACAGGTATCGGCCCGGGGCGGGGTTCTTCAATACTGTTTCCAGATTCAAATTGAGCAGTTCCAGACGCATCCCGGTGCTGTCATCCCGATAGATAACATGGCCGCCGTTGATTTCAAGCTCGTCGAATGAAACAGCGGCCGTGGCAGCCCTGGCTTCCGGTGGCAGAGGTTTGGTGATATCCGGTGGCACAGCCGAATCAATTGCCTGGAACTCGTAATTGGTGAAACCCTGCTCGTTCTTCTTAAGGAAAATACGAGGTTTGTCAATGATCAAGCGGTTAACCCGGAACTCGCTGGAGAGAAGCGGCAGCAGACGGAGTTTAAGGTCCACACCATCGGCTTTAAGAAAACTCTCTCCCTCTATCTCCGGCGGGTTGGCCACCACAACATTAACCAGTTCGACACCAAGGCCACCCCAAACAGAAATATCGATACCCTCGACCGTCACCGCCCGGCCGAGTGCCTTGCTTGCCTGCCGAACAGCCAACTCACGGATTTTCTCCGCCGGGAAAAAGAGTTTGAGACCGATAACTGCAATTATCACCAACAAGACAAGAATGCCGACCAGCCAGACCAGTATCTTAAGGAGCTTTCTCATATACTTCTTCTACCCCTCTTTCACTTGTACTGTTGAATAAACTCTAGCCCGCCCCGGTAGAACAAGCAATAAAAAAACGGCCTGCTCGTTTCCGTAAACGACCGTAACGCAAGAGAAAGGCAGGCCGCCATACCGGTGACCTGCCCGTGTGTATACGTCTTGACTATGTTTCAAAAATCTATGGTTTCACCCGGTTTGAGAATCATAACCTCGGCGCCGGAGACTTTGTTTGCGAACTCATCCGGGTCAGTCTTGATAACGTCGAAGGTGTCGAAATGCATCGGCACAACTTTTTTCGTTCTGAGATACTCGACCGCCCTGACGGCGTCATCGATCCCCATGGTGAAGTTGTCACCAATCGGCAGGAAAGCTAGTGCGATGTCATTCATCTCGCCGATCAGCTTCATGTCATAGAACAAACCTGTATCGCCCGGGTGATAGACGACCTTGCCTCCAATTGTGATCAGAAACCCAACCGGCGGGCCGGTGTAGACAGAGGCGTCATCGCCGTAACCGCCGCCGTGATGGGCAATTGTCAGCTTGACCCGGCCAAAATCAAAATCATGCCCTCCGCCGATATGCATCGGGTGCACATTGCAGCCCTGTTTGGCACAGAGAGTGGTCAGCTCGAAGCTGCCAATGATGGTGGCGTTGTTTCGTTTGGCAATAGCGACCGCATCACCGATATGGTCACCGTGACCGTGCGAAACCAGAACGAAGTTGGCCTTGATCTCCTCGGCCTTGACCGGTGCCTGTGGGTTACCGGTGATATACGGATCGATAATCAGATTGTGCTTACCGTCGGTGATTGCAACGCACGAATGTCCTAAGAACTTCGCTTGTGGCATATTTCCTCCTTGATCTTAGTTCTCCTTCCGGTGGTGTCGGTCGACACCGCCCGACACCATTACTCGAAAGAGCTGTAACGCGCGGTCGCATAACAGCACTTCTAAATCGTTCGCAACTGCTCCTGAAATAAGGACAATCGTATGGGATTGTCAAATGGATTGCCAGGTATTACTGTAAGTTATGAGCCCTGTGCTCCCGATATATCTTGTCAGGTGCGCAGGGCACCTGATCTACATAATAACTCCGCCACCTATCAGAACATCTCCCTCATAAAAAACCACTGACTGTCCCGGTGTGATGGCGCGTTGCCTGTCTTTGAATGTAACGTGGACAGTGCTCTCGGTCAAGGGGGTTATGGTTGCCGGCGCAGCCTCGTGGCGGTAACGGATTTTGACATTGGCCTCAAACGGCTCATCCGACAGCGCCCTGCCGACCCAGTTGACTTGCGCAGCATCCAGCTCAGACCTGAACAGAGTATCATTATCACCGACAATCACCCGGTTGTTCTCGACATCGACGGCTTGAACATAAAGAGGCGTCGGATGGGCAATCCCCAGTCCCTTGCGCTGGCCAATGGTGTAAAAGGCCGTGCCGTTGTGACGCCCGAGAACCCGGCCATCGGTATGCACAATCTCTCCCGGCTCAGGATTGCGGCCGCTTTTGGCTTCCCATTCACGAAGGAAACGCCGGTAATCATCGTCGGCCACGAAACATATTTCACGCGACTCCGGCCTGTCAGCCGTGCGGAGGTTGTGCCTCTTTGCAATCTCGCGTACTTCAGACTTGTGCATCTCGCCGAGCGGCATGAGTGTTTTTGACAGTGCCTCCTGCGACAATCCCCAGAGGACATACGACTGATCACGCGACCTGTCAATCCCCTTGCGTATAAGCCAGCGACCGTTTACCCCCTGCCGGACAATTGCGTAATGGCCGGTAGCAATATAATCACAGCCAATCTCTGTGGCTTTATGCAGGAAGGTCTTCCACCTTATCTCGGAGTTGCAAGCCACACACGGATTGGGCGTACGCCCGGCCCGGTATTCGGACACGAAGTTCTCAATGACAGTCTCGCGGAACTGCTTCGTCATATCCAGCACATAGAACGGAGCGCCAATAGCGTCGCAGACAAACCGGCAGTCGGTAACCGACTCGGTCGTGCAGCAGCGGCCATCTTTGTGTGTATCACCCCCGACATCGGCATAGTCCCACAGTTTCATCTGGGCGCCAATCACGTCATATCCGTGCTCCTTGAGCAGGAGAGCGGTGACGGAGGAGTCAACTCCACCGGACATGCCCACCAGGACTTTCTTCTTTCTCATATCACAGAAAATCGGGCCCTCGGACCGGTCATATCGCGCCGTTTCCGTTCGCGCCAGTCATTCATTTTGGTTGTTGTAAACCGGTGACATAGCGCGCAAGCGTTCGATGATTGGCGGCAGGACATCCAGCACATGTTCAAGGTCCTCTCTGGTCGTTGATCGACCGAGCGAGAAACGAATCGCCCCCTGTGCCGCCACCGCCGGAACACCCATGGCTGTCAAGACATGGGAAGGATCGACAGTGCCGGAGGAGCAGGCCGACCCCGAAGAGACAGCAATACCTTCCATATCCAGCGAAAGGACAAGCGACTCCCCTTCGACACCTTCAAATGAGACGTTCACCGTGTGCGACAAACGGTTGCTCCTCGGACCATTAAGGCGGCAATCCGGAACCTTCTCCAACAAATCTTCAATAAAGAACTCAGCCAGCTTGCTGATGTGATTGCCATCCGATTCCAAACGTCTTTCCGCAACCTGAAGCGACCTGGCCAGGCCGACAACACCGGCGATATTCTCGGTCCCCGGGCGGTGTTTCTTTTCGTGCCCACCGCCATAGAACAGTGGCGAGATCTTCACACCCCGTCGAATAAAGAGCGCGCCGACGCCTTTCGGACCGTATATCTTATGACCACTCAACGAGAGCATGTCGACGCCGAGTTCCTTCACGTCAACTTTGATCTTCCCGACAGACTGCACCGCATCAGTGTGAAACAGCACGTTACTCTTACGGGCAACGGCAGCCAGCGCCCGGATGTCCTGTATCGTGCCGGTCTCATGATTGGCATGCATAACTGATACAAGAGCCGTCTGTTCTGTAATCAACTCAGCCAGCCTGTCGAGCGGAGCGAAACCGTCGTCGTCAACAGGCAAATACTTAACCATGAAGCCTTTGTCACGCGCTAGATACTCAGCCGGCTTAAGAACAGCATCATGTTCAGCAGCTCCAATGACAATGTGCTTCTTGCGGCTGGCCAACTCGTATGCCGTCCCAAGTACCGCCAGATTGTCCGACTCGGTGCCACCGGAGGTAAAGTACAGCTCAGACGGTTGACAGTTGATAAAAGCGGCCACCTGTTCCCGTGAATTCTCCAGCGCAACTTTGGCCTCACGACCGAACGCATGTACGGAACTGGCATTACCGAACCCGGACCTGAGATACGGCAGCATCGCCTCGATAACTTCCGGATCGACCGGCGTGGTGGCGTTATGGTCAAGATATATCTGTTTCATCTTCCTTCTTCAAACCTGCATGTACTTTTAGAAGGCGTACAATATGGTAAAGTGCCAGCGCTCGTCAAAATCAAATCTGCCGTTCTTGATGCGGCGAGCATAGTCGACCCGGATTGGCCCGGCAGGAGAGATCAGCTGAAAACCGGTACCGTAACTCAGGGCGATATTGTCAAAGCGTATGTCTTTACGACTTCTAAAACCGTTACCGATGTCAAAGAAGAGCGATTGCCAGAGCGGCAGCGACCTGAAAAGACTGTTCAGCATCGGAATAACCCGCAGTATCTGGAGCGTTCTCCAGCGAAATTCCTGATTGAAAACACCGGTGAATTTGGCGCCAACCGGCTTGTCACCGACCAAAAACCGCCCCAGCTCGTTCTCTTCAAACCCGCGTACGGTGTTGGCACCGCCCAGATACAAAACCTCATCGAGAGGGACATCATCAGACTCCCCAAACGCTTCGGACCAACTCGCCCGGAGGCGTGTGGCGGAGATCCAACCCGGCCAGACTATCTGGTAACTCGACCAGCCTGCCTGAATCTTGAAAAAGTTCTCATCTCCTCCAAGAAAACCGCCGTATACTTCGGCACTGAGATCGGAGAGTGACCCCCGGCGGGGTATGAAGAGATCGTCCCGACTGTCTCGCCTGAAGACAGCGAAAACCTTGCGTCGGGCGGTGTTCTCCGTCAGCATCTTGAGCTCGGCTATCTGCTCCTGAGGAACGCCCGAGATCTTGACGTACTGGTACTCGATGCCAACACTCGATCGGATCTTCCGGCCAAACCACTTGCTGGTAGAAGCTGAGGTGGACCAGGAACGTTTATCGAAGTCGTTAGTCGGATCCTTCATCCTGGGCCGGAGCTCAAAAGTCAATGAGAGTGGCATTCGGATACCCAGAAACCAGGGTTCGGTGAAGCGAAAACGGTACCGATGAGTGATCAGGCGGGAGTCGGAACCGATACTGAATGAATAGTCAGCGGAAACGTTGTATCGACGCGATCCGAGGAAATTCCGCTGGCCGAATCCCGCGGAGATATCCCAGATCAGGTCTCGTACCTCTGACTGACCCGCACCCGTTTTGAAGGCGACATACCTGGCTTTGCGCTCCCTTACTTTGAGCACGAAATCGGGATTGAGACGGTCGGGACTATCCTCCACCATCTTGAGTTGTAACGTGCTAAAGTATCCTGACTCAAAAAGACGTCGCTGCGAATCAAGAATATCATTCCGGCGGTAGATAGCACCCGGTTTGATCTTCAGCTCCCGGGCGGCAACATACTCGGGGTAATAACTGGTGCCTTCAATGGACACAGCTCCAAATCGCACGAGTGAGTCCTGCTCAACAGTGAAGGTTACAGGATTTAACCGGGAATCCTTTAGTGTGTCAACCGCATGGACAATATCAGCGTAAGGGTGGCCGTGATTCGCCAGGTGCGTTTTCATGTCGAAGGCCGCCTGGTGAAGCTCAAAAGGGCTGATAGGCCTTCCAGGTTTAAGGCGATCGGCGATTTTTTGACAGTGAAAGAGGAAATCACCATTCGCATTCCCGGTTATCATCTTCTTGCCGTATCTAAACTGCCGCCCTTCATCAATTGTCAACCGCACCAGCGCAGCTGAATCTTCACCGAGCATCTCAAAACGCTCCTGTATCCGGACGCCGAGAAAACCGTTCGAAAGATACAGGTACTTGACTTCAAGTGTATCCCGGTGATACGTTTCTCGCTGCACCCGGCAGCGCCGATCCCCCCGTATGACCCGCCATAGGTTTTGCGTGCGCGAATAAAGCTGCTTCTTTATCCGGGAGTCTTTGAAGTACTCGTTCCCTTCGATAACAATGGAATCAATAGGCGGTTTGCTGCGGATCCAGCGCAGAGTAGCGCGGTCAATAGCCGGCACCTCTACCGAGAGAATCGACAGCACGAGCAGCCAAGAGACGAGAAAAGCAAGCCGTCTCACTAGAACTCCCAGTGCAGGTTCAGATTGAGGTGATATAGTTCATCCTCGTCCCGACGTCCCTCCAGGATCAGCGAGCGGTTGAACCGGTATTCAAACA